>JAZQPB010000229.1:0-12915 GCA_045628165.1 Bacteroidales bacterium
CGCGGAGCGCCTCCGCAACATAACAACTTCCTTTTTTTAAAACCACTCAACCTTGTCATCCTGAGCGGAGCGAAGGAACTTTTGTATTCCATAAAATACAAAAACCTCAAAATCCTCACTTTTGTATTCTATAAAATACAAAATCAATATTTGTTGCCTTGCTTAGACTGCAATAATTCCGAAATATTGAAAAAATGGCTATTACCCCCTTCCAAAAAATCCCAGACTATATACTCAAAAAATCCCCTAATCCAAAATTTTCCGTCTTTTTTTGGATTACGTTCCAAAATTTTCCGTCTTTTTTTGGATTAGGGGTGAAATCTATCCCTAAATCTCTTCCATTTTCAGGAAGTCGTGTAGTTGAATATGTTTGATTCCGTCTTCGTTTGAATTGGCGAACATTCTATCCATTGAGACAACATATTTGGGGTGGTTGTCGTTGATGAGTTTCAGGTTTCCGAACTCCCTGTTTATTGTGTCTTCCGAGGCTAGTAGGTATGTTACCTGTATGTATGCGGTGTGGTTGTTTTTGCGTACCACAAAGTCAATCTCGGCCTTCTGAAGTTGTCCGATATAGATTTCGTATCCTAACCTTTTCAGGTGCAGGTATATTACATTTTCCATAACCTTCTCGATGTCGGAGGCTCTGTTGTGGCCCGCGAGGTGGTTTCTGATTCCAAGATCCTCGAAATAGAACTTGTCGTTTATCTCGAAAAGTTTTCTGCCGTGGATGTCGTATCTTGGCACTTTGTTGATGATGAAGGCGTTGCAGAAATATTCCAAATAGTTTTGGATGTTCTGCACAGTAGTGTTTATTTGTTGGCCTTTCAGAAATTTCACTATCGATGTGGTTGAAATCTGTTTTCCTATGTTGTCGGCTACAAATTTGGCGAGATTTTTCAGCAATGTAGTGTTTCTGATGTCTTCCCTTTCTATGATATCCTTCAACACTATTGTATTATATATGTTTGAGAGATAATCTTGTATCAAGTCGTTGTTTTCCAATCCGATACGGTAGATTTGAGGAAGTCCGCCGATATCGAGATATTTCAGAAGGTTTTGCTCGTTGTCATCGAGTTTGTGGAATTCGATAAACTCCTCGTAACTGAGGCTTTGGATGTGGTATTCTATGCAACGGCCAGATAGAAATGTCGACAACTCACTTGATAGCATTTTGGCATTGCTTCCTGTTATCATTATATTGCAGGAATCCTCGGTATGGAGGCTTCGCAATGTTTTCTCGAACTCCAAGACGTTTTGAACTTCGTCTATGAATACATAATTATTCTTGTCGGAATCCAAGTGAGAATTGATGTACTCCGACAATTCATTGTGCGTTTTTATGTTTGAAAATATCTCTCTGTCGAGGTCGATGTATATGATGTTTGGGTTTTCGGTTTTCTCGATATCTTTTATTATCTGTTTCATAATGAAACTTTTACCGACTCTTCGCTGACCAGTCAATGCGATTATCAATCCTTTCCCGAAGATATTCTCAATTTTCTCTGTATAGTTTTTCCTGTTTATCAGTTCCATATTTAAAGTTTTTGTTCGGGACAAAGATAATACATTTTTGTATTCTATAAAATACAAAACTATCAAAAATCGTACTTTTGTATTCTATAAAATACAAAACTAAAAATTATTGTCGTCTATAGACTGCAATATTCTCGAATTATTGTCGTCTATAGACTGCAATATTTTTAAATTATTGTCACCTATAGACTGCAATAATCTCAAAATATTGCAGTCTAACTCTTCAAAACCGTAAAACAATCACATCCTCTTCAGCATTTCCTCCGCGCCTTTGTGGCCTTCGGCGGCGGCTTGCTCGAACAATTCCTTGGCGAATGAGAGGTCTTTCTCGCAGCCTTCGCCGCGGTAATAGCATTTGCCTACCTCGAAAATTGAATCTACGAAACCTTGCTCGGCGGCTTTTGTGAGCCATTCAACGGCGGTTTGGGCATTCTGCTCCACGCCTTGACCGGTGCCGTAGCAAATGCCGAGGTTGTGCTGTGCGAATGCCGAGCCTTGCTTGGCGGCTTTGGTGAGCCATTCGATTCCTGTCTTGACGTCTTGCTCCACAGCCATGCCGTTTAGATAATAGTATCCGAGGTTCGATTGCGCCTCGGCGATTCCCTGCTCGGCGGCTTTCTGGAACCACTGGAAGGCTTCCTGGAAGTTTTGCGCTACTCCTGCGCCTTGGAAATAGCATATTGCGAGGTTGTATTGAGCCTCGGCGTAGCCTTGGTTGGCGGCTTGGATGAATAGGTCAACTGCTTTCTGTATGTCTTGCTCCACGCCAAAGCCGTTGAAATAGCAAATGCCGAGGTTGTATTGTGATTTTGCGAGGCCTGATTCAGCGGCTTTCTGGAAGCATTTGGCGGCTGAATCTAGATCTTGATCTACAAACTGACCTGTGAGGTAACAGTTGCCGAGGGTTATGAGCGCGCTTACGCAGCCATTGTCGGTGGCGGCCTTCAGTTTGTTGAATAATACGAATATGTCGTCGGTTAAAGAAAAGAGCGACAGAAAGTTTCTGTATTCGCCGTTGTCTGTTTCCTGAATCAGGTAGTTGAATGTCTCGCTGAGGAACTGTCCGTTGTTGAAGGTGAAGAATTCCGAATCGTCGCCCACAAACCACATATCTGACGGAAGCTTCTCCAATCCTCCCGGCCATTGTACTGTAACGGCTATTTTGTGGTCGTAATCAGTAAGTTCCGAGTTGAAGAAGTATGTGGCGAAGTCGTAGTATTGGGTGTCATCGTCGTCGAAAAGGAAATAATCCAGATTCTTGTATTCCTTAAACGACTCCAAAACTTTTGCGGCCTTCTCTTGCTTGTTTGGATAGTTTTTACAAGTGCCGTTTACAATGGATTCCAGTTCGCTGACAACTTTTTTGCCGACTACTATTATCGCGTCGGTTAGCTGCATTGCCTTGTAGTCAAGATTGCAGGCAATGAAAATGTCGGTGTTCAGATAGAGGTATTTTTTCTCGGTCATAATTATAGTGTTTTTAATGTTTGCTTCAAAGATAGTTTTTTATTTCGAAGATTTCAAAATTATTGCGAGAAAAATTGTAAATTTGCGCTGTAGTTAACCTCCAAAAAAACAATAACATCATGCGCAAATCATTTCTTATCCAGCAATCATCGTCGGCCATTCCTGCCCGGAAGGCCGACTTGATAAACTATCTCTGGCCCAGGTTTCTGGAGATGGATAAGGGCTTGGGCCTTATGGGATATCAGGAGCGGATATATTTCGGGAGGGGACCCGTTGTGGATATCGTGTATTACCACCGCGGCCTGCGATGCATTGTGGCGGTGATGCTGGGCGGAGGCACCATCAAGCACGCGCATCTCGAGAAGATGGATACCATACTTTATTATTACGCCAATGAGTACGAGCGCCCGGGCAGCGGAAACAATCCTCCCATCGGTATATTCCTGAGCCACCGCAAGGACGGATGGCTCGTGGATTATTATTCATATCAGGACAGCGTCGATTTCCTGAATCCCGATATAGAAAAAGAGCTGCCAAATCTTGAAGACTTGACAGCTCTCTTCGGATAGTTTTCTGTATATGTGATGCAGGTCTAAATCTTGAATTCCTCGGTGGAGTTTCTGAAGAGGTCGGCCTGGCCGTTGAGCTCCTCGGCCGATACTGCGAGCTCCTCGCTTGCGGCGGCGTTGGACTGGATGGATCTGTTGAGCTCCTTCATGTTCTCGTCTATCAGAGAGATAGTCATCAGCTGGTTTTGTCCGGCCTCGGCTATCTGGTTCATCAGGTCGGCGCACTGGTCCACCTCGGGCAGGATGTCGGCCAGGCGGCGGTGGGCTGTCTCGGTGGTTTCCACAGTTTTCTGGGCACCGTCTATGATGTCGTTGGCCGATGCCTTGCACTTCTCGGCGAGTTTCCTGATTTCCGATGCCACTACTGCGAAACCCTTGCCCTGCTCGCCGGCGCGGGCTGCCTCCACTGCGGCGTTCAGCGCCAGGATGTTGGTCTGGAACGCTATGTCGTTTATTATGTCAATCTTGTCGGAGATATTCCTTACGGCGTTCAGGTTGTTGGTCTGGGTTATCTGAATGTCCTTTACGTCCTTCTTTATCTGCTCGGCTATGGCCACGGTTCTCATTCTCTTCTCGGAGTTGTTGTTTATCTCGTCCTGAATGTAGTTTACCGACTGCACAATCTGGTCGGCTGTGGCGGCCTGCTCGTTGCTGGTCTGCGAGAGTGTCTGTGTGGTCCTGTTTATTTCGGCAGCTGATGTCGACATATTTTCCGCGCCCTCCACTACGTTGCTGAGCATCTTTTTGAGGTTTTCTGCCATCTTGTAGCAGGCGCTCAGGATACCTGTGCTATTGCCGTCGCTCTTTATCGAGAGGTCGCCGTCGGCCATCTTGTTTACTGTGGCTTCCACGTCGATGGGCTCGCCGCCTATCTGTTTTACCAGCTTGTCGCTGAATACCGAGAGCACTATCACAAGCAGTGTGGCCAGCAATGCCATTACTATTACCAGAGTCCACATTACTTTGTATATCGATTCGTATTTCTTGGCTTCCGGGTATATGAATACCACGTATCCTTCGCCTAATGGCGAGAATTTGTATTGGAGTACGTAGTTGGTCTTGTTCATGGCAAATGTGAGCGCCTTTACCTCCGAGCCCTGGTCAGAGTTCATCTCATTGTATATCTCTTCGGGCAGCTGCTGGAATGCGGGGTCTGATGTAAGGAATGCGTTGTTGCTGTTCTGCGGAAACCAGGCTGTTGTTCCAAAGTCGAGAACGTTTTTTACGTTGGCGAAGTTTTTCTGCTGGAGGGCGGCTTTCTCGCCTCCGGCAAAGAGCATTCCCCTCAGCTCGCCTTTTATCATGATGGGCACGTAGAATGCGGCGTAGGTTTTGCCGAGCACATCGGCTTGTCCCTGGAAAAGCCCCTGCGACTCTATGGCTTTCACCACGTTGCTGTTGTTGTCTAATATTGTGCCTACTGATGATTTGCCATCAGCTGTCTTGATGGACGACGACAGCCTCACGTATCCGTCGGGTGTTTTCTGGAATATCGAGAATTCGCACTCGGGGTAGTTGTTGTTGAAGTTCTGGGCCATGTCGGAGTTGTTGATCACCTGGTTGTTGAATTTCCAGACTTTGGTGGTTACTCCGTTCAGCTGCATGGTCTCGTCGGTCTCTACTATGCCGCCGTATTGTGTGAATGCTGTGTTTACGGTGTTTATCAGCAGCATGTTCTGCGATATGAATGAGTACAGCGATGCGTCGAGCATATCGGACGCGGCCACTATCTCCGATGCCACGTTGGATTCTATGGTGCTGGAAAGCACCGATTTGGTGGCCTTGCCTATGGATAGGTACAGCGACAGGAATATCACTGTGCCTGATATTGCCACGAGGGTTAGCAGTGTGCTCTTGATGCCGAATTTTGTTGTCTTTGCCTTTTTCATATTGCTGGTATCTTTTTTTAGTATATTATTCGTTGCAATTTCTTTGCCAATATAATTGTTGCAAATGTACACATTATTAGCTATAATACAAAAAAAGCATCCAAAAATATTGAATGCTTTTTTTGTTCATGCCTTTTTTTACTAATTAGTCTCTTACCAGGAAATCATCGTTGATGAAGTTCTTGGTCTTGTTGTTCTTGTCTTTGATTCCCCATGTGAGGAAGAGTGCTACTGCTACTGCGAGTGCGCCCCAGATGATGTTTGTTGCCATTTCGTTTTGTATTTTAATTTGTTTGAATTTCTATGCCGCAAAGTTACAGCTAATGCGCCATCAGCTGAAATGAAATTTATGGAATGTTTCTATTACAGCAATCGTTTTTTTTGGTATATTTATCGCTGTTTTCGATAGGTGTTATCGAAAAAAATAATGTATCAGCTGATGGTATTTATGATGTAATCACTAATTTTGTAGCCGAAATGGAATTAAGACAGCTAAAATATTTCTGCAAGGTAGCAGAATGCGGCAGTTTTTCGGAGGCCGCCAATATATTGTGCATTTCGCAAAGTACACTTTCGCAGCAGATCCGTCAGCTCGAGGGCGAGATAGGCGGAGACTTGTTTGTGCGCGATACGCGTCATGTGCACCTTACCGACGTGGGTCAGGCACTGTTGCCATCTGCCCGGCGTACATTGTCTGAGGCCGCGTCGTGTATTAGCAGGATGCGCGATGTTATGCAGCTTCAGGCTGGCGAGATCAATATCGGCTGCACTTATACGTTTGCGCCTATGCTCAAGGATACGGTGCTCACTTTCATGAAACAGTATCCGGGCGTAAAGCTGAATATCCACAGCCACTCCATGGAGAAGCTGATGGAGATGCTGGAGGCCGAGAAGATAGATGTGGCCCTCAGCTACAAGCCTCTGGTGGCGTATCCTAATATCGAGTCGCATATAATTTTCGACAACAGGCTGTCGGTGGTGGTGAGCGATACCCATCCGCTGGCCAAGGAAAAGAGCCTGCGCCTGGCCGATATCGAGAAATTCTCGCTGATACTTCCGGCCAGGGGGCTTATGGCGCGCAATATTTTCGATTCGATGACCGAGGCGCTCGACCGCAAGTTTGATGTTAGGCTCGAGATCAATGATGTTTCGGTGCTCATCTCACTGGTGAGGAACAGCAAGCTCGTAACCGTGTTGTCGTCGGCCACAGTGGCGCACAAGACCGGTGTTGTGGCCATCCCGATAGCGGGCAAGGGCACGGAGATGCAGGGCGCGTTCAATTTCAGGACGGGGTCTTACATGAAGGGAGCCACGCGCGAGTTTCTGAGGATTCTTTGCGAAAACCGATCGCTGCAGATGGCATTAATGGAGATTTTCGATTAATATTGATAATATTTGATAAGTTATTATTTTGGGTGAATTGAAAAACGGCTTTGGGCTGCGTTGCAGCTCTTAGCCGTTTTGTTTTTTTTTTATTGGAAAGTCTTTTCGAGGATTTTCTCCACATCCTTGGCGAAGTGGGTCATCTCCAAAACGTGTTCCTTCCCGGCTATGTCGTCGGACGAGTCGGTGGGCTCCACCGCGCACTCGTGCTGGTAGATAATCTCGCCGCCGTCGCACACGTTCGATACATAATGCACCGTCATTCCGGTCTTGGTTTCGCCAGCGGCCTTCACGGCCTCGTGCACGTGGTGTCCCCACATTCCCTTGCCGCCGAATTTCGGGAGCAGGGCCGGATGCAGGTTTATTATCCTCTGCGGATAAGCCTCTATGAGGTAGTCTGGAACAATAGGCAAAAATCCTGCGAGAACTATAAATTGTATTCCGTATTCAGTCATCAGCGGCATAAACTCCCTTGAGTCGTTAAGCTTGGCCTTGGGCATAATAGCGGTATCCACGCCGTGATTGCGGGCGCGAACAAGGGCGTAGGCGTCGGCCTTGTTGCTCACCACGAGGGCCATCTTGTATTTGCCGCTGTTTTCGAAATGTTGTATCAGGCTCTCGCAGTTGGTTCCACTTCCTGACACAAAAATTGCTACATTTATCATTGTTTTATATAAAAGGTGTGGTTAGAAAACGCAAAGTTAACCATTTTGGCACAATGCCGTCATACGTGAAACACGTAAATTGTTAGTACGACACCGAAATCTCGATCCCCATCTTCCTCACTCTGTCGGCTATCTGGTCGAGCTCCTCGTGCGATGCCTTGCGCAGGTCCTGCTCCGGCGTGTCGCGGTCTATGGTGTATATCATTATCTTTTTTGGGTGTGCAGCTGATACCATTTTTATCCATGCCTCCACCTCGCAAGGCGTCATGTTGTTTATGTGCCTTCCGCCTACATTGCCCTCCAGAAACATTGTCTGCAGCGTAAAGTCGCCGTTCAGCTTTTTCATCAGCTCCACCACATTATCCACGCTGTAGCTTCCAGTGGGGCGGTCGATGGCCAGGGCTGTATCCTGAATGGCCGAATCGAGTTTCAGAATCCTGTTGTCCACCATCATCAGGCCCTCCACCACGCCGGCATTTCCCAGGCGTGTGGCATTGCTTAGCACGGAAATCTGCGCCTTGGGGAAGTATTTGTTTCGGCAGCTGATGGCAATTTCCATCACATCCCTGAATCTGGGGTGAATGGTGGGCTCGCCGTTGCCCGCAAAGGTTATTGAGTCTATCTGAGTGCCCTGGCTCTTGCACTCCATCAGCTTGGCCTCCAGCGCGCCGGCCACATCCTCCACACTCGGCAGGTCTATCCTGCCTCCGGGAATGTTGTTGCCGCACTCGCAGTACACACAGTTGAAGTTGCAGTATTTTTTGTTGGTGGGCAGCAGGTTCACACCCAGCGAGTTGCCCAGCCTTCTTGAATGTATAGGGCCGTATATCAGCTCATTAAAAAGAAAAGTCGCCATTTTTTTTATTAATTACGAATTACGAAATCCGAATTACGAGCCCCTGGATTACGTTGCTTTACGGGTATGTGATTCGTAATTCGTAATTCGGATTTCGTAATTCTTTACGCCTGCAAAGTTAATCATTTTTTCAGCAAAAACAGATTTAATGAAAAATTTGGATTGTTTTTTGTTTCCGTTAATACAAAAATCATTATCTTTGTCAAAACTTTAAGACCGGCAATTACCATGAGACTAATAAAATTTATAATAATAATGGCAGGCCTTCTGATGTGTATGGATGCCAATGCACAGTGCAAGCAGCGCTTTGTATACGAGTGCGCGCTTCAGAACCCCGGACTGATATTCCTCAAGGAGTTCAATACCAAGTTTTCGTCGGGCAAGATCCAGAAACACAAGGTATTCCTCAACAAGGGCTTCATGTATACGCTTCAGCTCTGCAACCCATCCGACACCCAGTTTTTGGAGGGCAATTCGGCCAAGTCCACCGGCCTTGATGTAAACTCGATGCTGTCGCTCTACGACAACAACAACAACATCCTGGCCACCACCAACAAGGAATTCAAATTCACATTCTACTGCCCCAAGACCGATGTGTACTGGGTGCACATAATGCCGCTCTCGCCCAAGACCACCTGCGCCGTGGGCATCCTGAGCGTTATGAAGAGATAAACAAAATAGCCGGGAACTTGCAGTGAAGTTTCCGGCTATTTTTGTGGCCAACTTTGGGAACAAAACTTGGCCAACTTTAGGAACAAAATCTGGCCAACTTTAGGAATAGATTCTTTTTTATTGTGCTTTTGTATTTGTTTTTCAGATATTTTGCATATATTTGTCCCTTGAAACAAAGGAATCAAAATTATGGGAAATTATCGACCGAGAATAGCAGATAAATTATTATCCAATAGCTTGGAGGCATTGGGTGGAGTTTTGGTGCAAGGTACCAAATGGTGTGGCAAGACAACAACTTCTGTCCATCATGCTGCAAGTGTGCTCTATATGGACGAGCCTGATACTAAGGAACAGAATTTGTCGATGGCCGAGACCAATATTAAGCGCCTTCTGCAGGGTGCAACTCCGCGTGTGATAGATGAGTGGGAACTGGCTCCGCAATTATGGGATGCCGCACGATTCGAGATCGACCACAGAGATGTTCATAATGGTCAATTCATATTCACTGGCTCTGCCGTTCCAAAAGATAAGGACAAGGAAAAGATTTTCCATAGTGGAGCAGGCCGTTTCGATTGGATTACTATGCGTACCATGTCGCTCTGGGAATCAGGAGACAGCACGGGAGAAGTGTCTTTGGCAGATTTGTTTGCCGGCAAGGCACCAGATGGAGAGTCTAATATTGATATGAACCGTTTGGCGTTTCTCACATGCAGGGGTGGCTGGCCAGGAGCTCTTTCCTTGACAGACAGTGCCGCGCTTCGCGTTTCTCAGGCATACCTCAAGGCTGTTTTGAATAGCGACATAAGCAAGTTGGATGGCGTGAAACGAGATTCTGAGTTGATGGGACGTATTATAAAAAGTCTTTCGAGAAATCAAGGCGAGCAGATTCCAATTTCCACAATACGAGCCGATATTTTGCAAAACGAGAATCAGAGGGTAAGCACCGATACTATTGATGATTACGTGAAGGTTCTCAAAAAGATTTTCCTTGAAGAGGATATGCCTGCATGGAATCCCAATCTCCGCAGCAAGACTGCCGTAAGAACTTCAGATACAAGGTATTTCGTGGATCCAAGTATAGCAACGGCAGCGTTGGGCTTGGGACCAAACGATTTAATCAACAATCTGTTGGATTTCGGTTTCTACTTCGAGTCCTTGGCGGTAAGGGATCTTCGTGTTTATGCGGATGCACTTGATGGGCAGCTATATCATTTCCGCGACAAGAATGGTTTGGAATGTGATGCCGTGCTTCATCTGCGTAATGGTGATTACGGACTGATTGAAATCAAGATAGGCGGTGACAGTAATATCAGCAAGGGCGCTGAAACACTCAAGACATTGGCAGGCAAAATTGATACTGATAAAATGAAGACCCCGTCTTTCCTTATGGTACTGACAGGCATAGGTAATTTTGCCTACATTCGCAAGGATGGAGTGTTTGTTGTCCCAATTGGATGCTTGAAGGATTGAGCAAAATAGCCGGAAACTTGCAGTGAAGTTTCCGGCTATTTTTTGTTAGTACTCAATCTTGTCACACTTTGCGTTCCACTTCTCGAACACGCTGCGGCCCTCGGGCTGTAGGATGTTGATGGATGGAGTGCGGCGCTGCTCGTTGGGGATGGCGATTTCCTTGTAGATGAAGTCGTCGTCGAACCCTCCGAAAGCCGCGTCCTCACGTGTGCCGGCGTAATAGATCTTGTCGATATGTGCCCAGTAGATGGCGCCGAAACACATTGGACATGGCTCGCTGCTGGCGTAGATCTCGCAGCCGTCTAGCATGAAGGTGTTCAGCTTCTTGCAGGCCATGCGGATGCAGTTTACCTCGGCGTGGGCGGTAGGGTCGTTGTCCTTGGTTACCGAGTTGCTGGTCTCCGCTATTATCTCGCCGTCCTTCACTATCACCGCGCCAAAAGGACCGCCGGCATTGTCGATGCTCTGCTTGGCCAGCTCAATGGCTCTCATCATGAATTTCTTTTCCATAATCTTATCCATTTAATGTTGTTATACATTATTCTTTCCCGAGGCGATGCCCCGGGTTACTATTTGTGTTGCCTTCCAGGCAGTGCGAAGGCTGGAAGCCTTTACTATTAGTATCCCGGGGCATCGCCTCGGGAATTTCCGGCTCTTTCTGCTCGAAACTTACCAAAAAATTCTTACATTTGCAAAAAATTTAGGAACAAAAATATGTATATCATAGATTCACATACACACCTTTTTGATAAGGCGTTTGATGAGGACCGCGACGATGTGGTGGCTCAGTGCGTATTGAGCGGAGTCCAGAAAATGGTACTCCCGTGCTGCAGCCCGAGGTCGCTGGTGGGCATAGAGTATCTCTGCGGCAACTATCCCGAGAATTGTTTCCCAACTCTTGGACTTCATCCCGAGGATATGGACGACAATCCAGATGCCCAGCTCGAGAAGATTTTCAGTACCGAGTTCTCAACTCCCATCGTTGCCGTCGGCGAGATTGGCATCGACCTCCATTACCTGAAGGACAATCTGGAGCTTCAGAAACGCATTTTCGATATCCAGATACGCAAGGCCATAGAGCTCAACCTTCCAATTATCATCCACTGCCGGGAGGCTTACAACGAGGTTTTCGAGGTGTTGGAGCCATACCGTGGCAAGGTCCGTGGAATTTTTCACTGCTTCTGCGGCAATGCCGATGAGGCAAGACGCGTTCTCGATTTCGGAGGATTCCATTTCGGCATCGGCGGCGTGGTCACCTTCAAGAGCTCAGGCGCTATAGTGGCACAGATTGTCAGGGACATAATTCCAATGGAAATGATTGTGCTTGAGACTGATGCCCCATATCTTGCGCCCGTTCCTCACCGTGGCAAGCGCAACGACAGCAGCCTGCTCCGTTTCGTGGCCCACAAGATAGCCGAGCTGAAGGGCATCGACGTGGAGGACGTAATCCGCATTACCACAGAGAATTCCGAGAAAATTTTTGGAATATAGTTTTTATGATTTTCTCTATTTTATTTTCGGCATTGGCATTTTCTGTCAAAACCTGTTTTGATAATTTTCGAGCACTCCCAATTCATTAGAGTGAAAAATTGAGTGCTCATTTTCATATTGAAAACTTATTCCATCAAATTGCGGTGTTTTTTTTCAATTTGAAAATGCGCGTAAATGGCTTTTCTAACGTCTTTGCCGCGCGAAAATCGCTTATTGACATAAGCGGAAAATGCCTAATGCAGAAAATAAAATTAGGAAAATGTAACTTGAAATATAATTAATGAAATAATATTATGAACACAATTGAGCAGGAACCATTAGAACCGTCGAATTGCATAATAGAAAAGAAACCTGTTTCTGGTATAGATCAAGCACTTGCAGATATTGAGAATGGTAATGTGTTTCACGCAGAAAATGTAGATGATTTATTTCGACAACTTAACGAAGATTAACTTTATGGAAAATACCAAAGAACAATATATGCGCCGGTGCATAGAGCTGGCGAGGATGGGTGCTGGAAACGTGAGCACCAATCCCATGGTGGGCGCCGTGGTGGTGCACGATGGAGTGATAATAGGAGAGGGCTACCACAGAAAATGCGGCGGTCCGCACGCCGAGGTTAACGCCATCAGCTCCGTGAAAAATCCCGAACTGCTCCCGGAATCAGAGATTTACGTGAGCCTGGAGCCGTGTGCGCATTTCGGAAAGACTCCGCCCTGCGCCGACCTCATCATTGAGAAGAAAATCAGGAAATGCTACGTGGGCTGTCTCGGCCCGTTCAGCAAGGTGGACGGCAAGGGAATTCAGAAACTGCGCGCCGCAGGTATCGAGGTTGAGACCGGAATCCTAGAGAAAGAGTGTCAGGAGCTGAACAAGAGATTTTTCACAAGCGTAAACCTGAAACGCCCTTACGTAAT
>JAZQPB010000230.1:0-2567 GCA_045628165.1 Bacteroidales bacterium
GATTATGAGGAGAGTATGAAAAATTTCAGAGATTTATATGCCTCTCTCGAGACTAAGTACAACAAGGGACATAAGGATGGTTTTGAAAAAGGTCGTGCCGAAGCCGAGGCCAAGGCTCATCAGGAACAACTTGAAAACGCCCTCGAAATCTACAAGAACGGAATGATGAATCTCGAACAGATTTCGCATTTCCTGAAAATCGACTTGGAGGAATTGAAGGGCTTTGTGGAGAAGAACAATTAATAATTTCGGCATTTATGAAGAGTTTCATTACAACAGGCAAGTGTATTCCTTCAATGCATTATATGGTAGATATTTCGCGTCAGGTGGAATATGGTGCCAATATGGTGCGCAGGGGCGACTATTTCTGTATCAACAGGGGACGTCAGTATGGAAAGACTACAACTTTATCGCTCCTCAAGAAAAAACTTGAGGCTGAGGGATTTGTGGTGTTCTCTATCAGTTTTGAGGGATTGGAGGATTGTGCATTCAATTCAGTGGAAAAATTGATTACAAATTTCTTTTTAAGTCTTCAGGAATCGGTTCCTAATAATTTGTCTGACGAAAACTGTACTCTCGTAGATTCTTTTTCAAATAAAGACGAATACAATTCGTTCTCATTCCGACGTGTTGTTAGGCAGTTGTGTTCTGTGCAAAAAGTAGTTGTGTTCATTGATGAAGTCGATCAGGCAAGTAATTATCCTTCTTTCATAAAATTCCTTGGACTACTGCGTGATATGTATTTGAAACGTGACGAGGCGCCTACATTCCAGTCGATTGTTCTTGCAAGCGTTTTCGATATCAAGAATCTTCGTCTGAAAATCCGTCCTGAGGAAATGCATACTTTCAATTCCCCTTGGAATATTGCTTTGCCTTTTAATGCCGAAATGGAATTGCCTGTGGACGGAATCGCAAATATGCTGAGCGAATACAAGGTTGACTACAATGTTGATTTCGATGAGAAATTGGTAGCCAAGGAGATTTTCAATTGGACTTCTGGTTATCCATATCTGGTTTCAAATATTTGCCGAATCATCGCCGACCCCGACAATAAACTATCGTGGGACAAATACGGGGTGGAGGAGGCCGTAAAGGTGATTTTGAGGGAACCCAACTGTCCATTGGTAGAGTCATTCACAAAGAAACTTTCCGACTATCCCGAACTCGCAACCTTGCTCCGTGAAATCCTGTTCAATGGCACACGTATGGGTTTCGTTATTCAGGAGAAATACACCAAACTCGCTTATATGTTTGGTTTTATCAGGGACAACAACTCCCAACTTCAGATCTCGAACCGTTTTTACGAATTAATGCTTTACAACCTTTTCATTGAGGAAGACAAGCACAATTCACTTTACTCGAATGGCGCCAATGAGAAGAATCAATTCGTTAAGAACGGATACCTTGATATGCCTCTGATTCTGAAAAAATTCAGTCAGCATTTCAATGACGTTTATGGAACCGACGATGAGAAATTCATTGAAAATCAGGGACGTAAAATGTTCCTTCTGTATCTGCGTCCTATTATAAATGGTATAGGAAATTATTATGTGGAGGCAGAGACCCGCGACCATACCCGAACAGATATCGTTATCGACTACAAGGCTAAGCAATATGTAATCGAGTTGAAAATCTGGCACGGCGAGGAATACAATCGCAAGGGAGAGATTCAGTTGTCGGAATACCTTGACTATTTCCATTTGGACGAAGGCTATATGGTTTCCTTCTGTTTCAACAAATCAAAAGTTCCCGGTGTCCACGAGGTAATGCTTGGTGGCAAGAAACTGATTGAGGCGGTGATATAGCGAGTCAATTTTCCAAAAAATAATTATATTTTTGCACTAAAATTATTTAAAACTTATAACACTCAATTTTTTATGTTCTCAAAAACTAAGATTATGGCGCTCCTGCTTTGGAGTCTGCCAATAGGCGCTCTGGCTCAGGACGTTAAGGTGGATTTCGTCACCGACAAGATCGTGCGCGTGCAGTGGGCCAACGACGGAAATTTCAGGTCCAACAACACTGGATCGTGCGTGTATCAGGCCCAAAATGTAAAGGTGAAAACCAAGAAATCTGATACTGAGACCTTGTTTCAATCCGCTGAACTTAAAGTAGTTGTGGACAACAAGTCGCAATCTGTAAAGTTCATCGACGCCAAGAGCGGAAAGGTGCTTCTAAGCGAAAGTATCAGCAAGCCCCACGAATGGGAGCCGGTGGTTCAGGAGCGGATTATCTACGACGAGAAATCGGCCCACACCGAGAATACCGCCAACGGTCAGGTAACGGTAAAGGATATCGTAAGCCGTGATACAGTTGGCAGAAGTATCAGATACAGAATAAATTACGACAATCCCAACGACCAGGCTCTCTATGGACTCGGCTGTCAAATGGAGGATTATATGAACCTCCTGGGCAAAACCGTTTATCTTACCCAACACAATTTGAAGATTCACGTGCCTATGTTGCTGTCTCCCAATGGATACGGCCTTATGTTCGATTCGGGTTGCGCTATGAAGTTTGTGTCGGAGAGCGGACAAAATCAGAAATATACAATGGAGTTGGAGGCG
>JAZQPB010000231.1:0-25136 GCA_045628165.1 Bacteroidales bacterium
CACAGTTTGCCGACAACGTATTCGTAGCCGGCGACGCAGGCTCAGGCGCTTCTCTCGTGGTTCGCGCCATAGCCTCAGCCCACAAGGCAGCAGACAGCATTGACAAGTATTTTGGAAAATAATAAATTTTCGCACAGATTACACAGATAACACAGATTTTTTAGACATAAATTACCATAAATTGACACGAATTTCTCAAAAATTAATTTATGAATAATTTATGTTAATTCGTGATAATTCGTGTAAAATCAGTGTCATCTGTGTCATCTGTGCGAGAATATAAAATTTAAGTATATTATGTGCGGAATAGTAGGCATTTTCGATATAGAGTCGCAGCCTGAGAAACTTCGTCAGCGCGCGCTCACACAGTCAAGCAAGATTCGTCACAGAGGACCGGATTGGTCGGGAATTTATGTCGGCAAGACAGCAATCCTGGCTCACGAGCGCCTCTCAATTGTGGACCCACAGTCAGGCAGTCAGCCTCTGAAAACTCCAGAGGGCGACGTGATTCTGGCAGTAAACGGCGAGATCTACAACCACCAGAAAATCCGTGAGCAGTACAAGGACAAGTTCCAGTTTCAGACCGGCAGCGACTGCGAGGTAATCCTGGCTCTCTACAAGGACAAGGGTATCAACTTCCTGGAGGATATCTCTGGTATTTTCGCCTTCGCCCTCTACGACGAGGCCAACAACGAGTACCTCATCGCCCGCGACCCAATAGGAGTAATTCCTCTCTATATCGGACACGACGCCGATGGTCATCTCTGCGTAGGATCTGAGTTGAAGGCTTTGGAAGGTTTCTGCACCGACTACGAGCCATTCCTCCCCGGCCACTACTATTCAAGCAAGGAAGGCAAGATGGTGAAATGGTACAACCGCGATTGGAGCGAGTACTCAGCCGTTAAGGACAGCACTCTCGGCGTGGCAGATATCAAGAAGGGCCTCGAGGATGCAGTTCAGCGTCAGTTGATGTCTGATGTTCCTTACGGTGTATTGCTCTCGGGCGGTTTGGATTCATCGGTGGTATCAGCCATAGCCAAGAAATATTCAGCAATGCGCGTAGAGTCGGGCAACAAGGATTCGGCCTGGTGGCCACAGTTGCACTCTTTCGCAGTAGGTTTGAAGGATTCCCCAGACCTCGTAGCCGCAAGAAAGGTGGCTGAATATATCGGAACCGTTCACCACGAGATCAACTACACAATTCAGGAAGGTCTCGACGCTATCCGCGATGTAATATATTTTATCGAGACATACGATGTAACAACAGTACGCGCAAGTACTCCAATGTATCTCCTGGCCCGCGTTATCAAGAGTATGGGTATCAAGATGGTACTGAGCGGCGAGGGTGCCGACGAGATTTTCGGCGGTTACCTCTACTTCCACAAGGCTCCCAACGCTCAGGCCTTCCACGAGGAGACTATCCGCAAGATTGGCAAACTCTATCTCTACGACTGTCTGAGGGCCAACAAGAGCCTCTCGGCCTGGGGCGTGGAGGGTCGTGTGCCTTTCCTCGACAAGGAGTTCCTGGATATCGCAATGCGCCTGAACCCTGCCGACAAGATGGCTGGCAACGGCAAGATAGAGAAGTTCGTTCTCCGCAAGGCTTTTGAGGATATGCTTCCCGAGAGCGTTTGCTGGCGTCAGAAGGAGCAGTTCTCCGACGGCGTAGGTTACGGCTGGATCGACACTTTGAAGAAGATCACCTCAGAGGCCGTAAGCGACGAGATGATGGCCCACGCCAAGGAGCGTTTCCCAATAAACACTCCAATGAACAAGGAGGAGTATTATTACCGTTCGATCTTCGAGGAGCACTTCCCTTCAAGAAGCGCCGCCCTCAGCGTTCCAAGCGTTCCCTCAGTGGCTTGCTCAACAGCCGAGGCCCTTGCCTGGGACGCCTCGTTCCAGAAGATGAACGATCCTTCGGGACGCGCCGTAAAGAGCGTTCACGAACAAGCGTACTAAACTTACCAGAATTTTATTAATAGTTTTTTTGTATAGCAGACAATGGTAAGAAAGAAGGGGCACCGCAAGGTAGAAATACTGATGCGGGGCCCCTTTGATTTTTTTGTTTTTTTGGGATTATGTAGCGTATCATTTCATATCATCAATCCCCGACCTTTTTCTGTTATTTTGCGTTGGTAAAGGTCGGGGCTACGGAGCGTGGAGGTCTGACGACCTCTTTTTTAGTTCCAACTTTCTATTTCTCTGATTTTTTCGATGACTTTGGCGTTCTGTTGCGACAGTTCAATGAAAATGCAGGTGTCGAGTAGGTACTTATTCTTCATAGTCAAAAGTCCTTATTTGTTGTCTCTTTCTGTTTTCTTCAACAGCCTTAATCTGTTCCTCGGCGGATATCGGACTTACAGGCATTGAACTCAAGAATTTGAAGAATTCCTCATCACTATTCTTTTTGTCGTCTGTAGTTTCGGGTTTGTCCAATAGTTCCACCAGATAATTGATAGTCCACTTTAAATCCTCACGGCTAACCCCCTTGAAGATCTTTGGGGCGTCGGCACGGCTGTATGTCATTGTTGCTTCCATAGTGGTGATTTTTATGTTATTCAATGTTGCAAATATACAACATTTTTCGTGATTTGTTGGGGTGAGTGGTAAATATTTTTGTTTTCTCAAACAATTAATCATATATTTGTGACGAATTTTAAAATCGATTTGCTATGGGAGATGAAAAATTCAACAAAGCGCAAATGCTGATAATTGAGGCGTTTGCTTCTGCAAAAACCGAAGAGGAACTAAATGGGCTTATGGAACTTTTCAGACGTTTTTATGAAGAGAATGTCAATAAAGAGGTTGCCGTAAGTCAGGAAGTTCTTGAGGAGATATGTTTGTAAAAATTTCAATTGCTGGCATTATGGAAAATGTAAAATTCACAAAGGAGCAGATGCAATTGATTGAAGCATTTGCAAAGTCAAAATCTGAGGAAACTTATCGTGGGTTGAAAACAGCACTAAATCATTTTTATGCTGACCTTCTTCAGAAAGAAATGGAGCGTCTTTGGGACAATGGAACTCTCAATCAGGAGAAACTTGATTCTCTCAACAAAGAACATTTGAGGACTCCATACAGAGCATAAAGATGCGATATTTCGTTATAGATACAAATGCTGTCATTCAGATTTTGGGTGGCAGAAGTAAATACAATTACCTTTTCAAGAAATTGGCTAAAGGTGATTTTGGTATTTGTGTGTCTAATGAAATTCTATTTGAATATGCGGAGTTGCTAAATCAAAAATCTTCTCCAATTGTTGCGGATTTCTTTATTAAATTTCTTGAGACCTCTGATTTCGTAATCCGTAAAGATCCTTTCTTCCGTTTAAATTTAATCAAAAGCGACTTTGACGACAACAAATTTGTAGATTGCGCTTTTGCTTGTCAGGTAGAGTATATAGTTTCTGACGATAAACATTTCGATGTTTTGAAGGATATTCCTTTCCCTAAAGTTACAGTGAAGCGGTTGGATGAATTTGCAAAGGAATTTCCAATTTGATATTTATATATTCCTGTCTGGCCTTCATAGGAAACATTTTTTTTCTCGAAAAAACTTTTGTCTCAATTCAAAATAATTTCTACTTTTGCTTTTAAACCATAAACATAGTTTATACGAAACAGAAATAAACACAAACACATATAAAAATATTCGGCATTAGCAATTATCGCGTTCTAAACAAAGCGTCGGAAACTTGGTTTCAAGAACTAAAGGATAAAAATGCTAATCGCGTTCGGCGTTGATTAACACAATGTCTGTTGAGATGTTAATGTTCGCACCGGTAAGGTGTGGACTATATCTATACAGACAAGAAAGGTGTTCACCGACGCTCACCCAGAACGCGAATAGATGGTCCGCACCATTTTTTTTGTCCTGACGATAATGGTTTGATGTCAATTGTTTAACTAATTTAAATTATTGCAAAAATAATGGTTAACATTGGCTATGAGATAAAAACTGTATTCGAGAGCACGGAGCATACTGTTGCGTGGTTTGCCAAGAAACTCAACTGCGACCGATCCAACATTTACGATATCTTCTCCCGTCAAAGCATTGATACCGAACTCCTTTTCAAGATTTCAGAGATACTTCATTTCAATTTCTTCACCCTTTTCAAGCCCGAGGTGTGAATTATTTTCACGGAAGTGTGGAAAGATATTCACGGAAGTGTGGGATAATATCCACGGAAGTGTGGGAATATATCCACGGATTTTTGAGCAGTCATATCTTGGTTTTAACATATTTTTGCAATGTCGATTAATTGACTCAAATAATATGTTTTAACTGTAAATTTCAGAACTATGAAAAAACGAATTCTATTGGCGGCAATGCTTCTTGGCATGGCGCTGGCTTCTTCGGCACAACGCAAGGTCAGCTTCGATTACAGTGTTGTATTCGTACCTGAGGAGGGTGGCGTTAAGTTCGAGAAAATCACAGATGACGCGGACTGTGTGGCTGATTACGAAGGCCAACTCGTAATAAAGGGATCGAATTTATTCAATTTGGGAAAGAAGTCAGCAAAGACAAGCGTCCTTGATTGGTGGATTGCTCCTCAGATTGCCTTGTCTCCTGATGGAACAAAAATCGGTTACATCAACGAGAAGAACAAAACCAACAACATTATGATCAAGAATGCGATGAAGGGTGGTGCAAGTGTACAGCGTACATTCCGCACAAATGTACAGGGTTTCTCATGGAGTCCTGACGGCACTACGCTCTGTTTCTCCGAGGTTCGCAACGGTCATCAAGGTATCTATCTCGTAAGTTCAGAGCAGGGTTCCGTTGTTCGTCAGATTTCCAGTGGCAATGATAACGACTTTGGCGGTGTTATCTCCAAAGATGGCAATACCATATTCTTCCATCGTGGAGAAGGCTTTTCCAGCTATAGCCTTTGGAGTTTCGACCGCAAGACAAACCTTTTCTCCAACTATTCGCGCGGCATGTCGGCATGTCTTGTACCTGGCAGCAAATCAACTCTTTATTGCGGCCGTTTTACAGAGACAAAGTTGAGCGAGATCTGGCGAATCAATATCGAAACTGGCGTGGAAGAGGTTATACTTTCAAGCACAGACAAGAGTTTCACCACCCCACAGCTCTCCCCTGATGGCAACTGGCTGCTCGTAACAGGAAACAGCTGTTCAGAAAAGGAGAAAATCGACAATACTGATATTTTTGTCGTAAGGACCGACGGATCTCAGTTCACACAGCTCACATATCATCCTGGCAACGACTTGTCTGCCATTTGGTCACCTGATGGAAAGAGTATCTACTTCCTCTCTCAGCGTGGCTCAAAGGATAAGAAATACAATGTGTGGCGTATGGACTTCAGTCTTTAATATAAACCCCAAACAAATATTATACTTATGAAAAAGTTATTATTAGTAATTGTATGTGCTCTCATGGCATCAACGATTTTTGCACAGAGAACAACAACATCATCAACTTCGTTCTTCTCGTCAGAGAGAGGAGATCAGTCGGTTGTAGTAGGAGTACGTGCTGGCTTAAACTTTGCAAATATGACTGCAGGTGAGGATGATTATACGTACTCTCCAGCATCAAGAACAGCCTTCAATGTGGGTATTTCGCTTGACTTTCCTATTGTTGAGAGCCTTTACCTGCAGTCAGGGTTATATTTGTCATCAAAAGGATGCACGGAAGATGAAATAACCCTCTCGCCAATGTATCTGGAACTTCCTGTTCTGGCTTCTTATCGTTTCAACTTCTCTGAGGCAGCACAGTTGCAGTTGAATATTGGTCCTTATTTTGGTTTTGGAATCGGTGGTAAGGAAAAGGATGACGGTGAAAAATATGATTTCTTCGAGGACGATTTTTACTCTCGCTTCGACTCAGGTCTTCAGTTTGGCGCAGGTGTTACACTTGGTAAGGTATATCTAGGCTTTGCATACCAGTTTGGCTATGTAAACCTCTTCAAAGAAGTAGAAGATGACGAATATTTGAAAAACAAAAACTTTATGATCAATGTTGGTTTCAACTTCTAAAATCCATAAACGACAATAGGAAAAGGAGATAATCGCTGAAACAGGCGGTTATCTCCTTTTTATGTTTCCTTCTTCCCGGGCGGACACACAGGTCCGCCCCTACATAAGCGTTTTTGTCGCGACAAAAGCCGCGGGCACACGGGCCCGCAAAAACAGATTATGGGAGGCTTCTCAGTGGCTGTCTTGGCGGACCTGCGTGTCCGTCCGAAAAAATCAAGTAATATTTAATGCTAAATGAAAATATTTTTACAAATCGATATGAAATTCAAAACATTTTGTATCTTTGCAAAAAGCGAATGAACAATGAATGTCAATGAACTAATCAATAAGTATTACCAAAAATCAAATGTTTCTATTGAAATGTTTGATGACAATAATATTTATAATGTTTATTACAATATTGTTCAGGTTCTCTTAAAACACTCAGATATTGAGGTTAGTGTTTTGGAGGCGCTGAGTTATAGTATGTATGAGATCTTGGATAATGTGTTGGTGCATTCCGGCAAGGAATGTGGAATTGCGCTTTCTGCATTTGACAAGCCGAATTCTATCAAGATTCTGGTGGCCGATGATGGTATCGGTATTGCAAATTCTTTGAGAACCAACAACAAATATCAAAGATTGTCTGATAGGGATGCTGTTTTGAAGTGTCTGGATGACGCAGTTACTGATGGCAAGGGAATGGGTTTTGGCTTGTATTCCGCATTGCGCCTTATAATGCATGCTGGCACCAAATTGATTATTCACTCCGGCAGTTACACGCTCGTACATAATGGCACTGATTATGAAATAACAGAAACGGAGTATTGGCAAGGAACTATTGTCTACTTGGAGATTATCTCAGACATCGAGATTAGTCCAAACGATGTATTCGAAAACAGGACAGATGCTGTTTCTGGTTTCGATGATGTATTCCTTGACAATGACGATATTGATAAATTGTGGTAAATATGGTGACATTCAATTTTATAGAATATGGAGAATATCTTGGAACCCGTCAGTTGGGGGCCAAGGTAAAGGAAGTGTTGTGGCCCGTTATTAGAAGCAATGAGAAAACGGTCTTGGATTTTTCGGGAGTAAAGGTGGTGTCGAATTCTTTTGCCGATGAGTGTTTGGCAAAACTTCTCGACATATATTCTCTCGAGGAATTGAAGAGGGTTACAACATTCCGCGGTTTGAATGAATTTGCGCATAAATGTGTTGCCGTTGCAATAAAGAGAAGATATAAGTATAATTCGGTTGCTGCAGAAGCTGTATGATTTTCGGACGGGCTATATAATTTCCCAATTCCCGAATTCTCCCCGACCTTTCCTAATTCCATTGTGTTGGTAAAGGTCGGGGCTACGGAGCGTGGAGGTCTAAAGACCTCTGAGGGAGAATGGCCCAATCACAGGTCCGCTTGCGGACCTTCACGTTCCGTAGCCCCGACCTCCACCAAGACGACTGAACGGCTGAGGTCGGGGAATAATATGGGAATGGGAATATGGATTGCGGAATATGCTGATATGAATATGATGAAATCGTGGAATGTATAGCCCCCTACAGCTTGAATACCGCGCATTTCTCGGCCAGCTGCTCGGCGTGGCTTCTTACGCTGTCGGCGTTCGATGATACGTTTTCGGCCATGGAGGCTATCTCCTGTGTGGATTCGCTGAGACGGGATATCGCTGAGCTTATCTGCTCGGTGCTTGTGGTCTGCTCCTGACAGGCGGCCGATATTTCCTGTATCAGCTGGGCAGATCTCCTTATCTCCGGTGTCTGCTCCTGGAAAATGCGCTCAAGCTCCTTGGCGAGGCTGGCTGAATTCTTGCCCTCCACGTCTATCTCCTTGGATGCCTGTGCTGAGTGCTCGGCGAGTTTCTTGATTTCAGCTGCCACTACCGAGAAACCCTTGCCGTGCTCGCCGGCGCGGGCGGCCTCTACAGCGGCGTTGAGGGCCAGGAGGTTGGTTTGGAATGCTATGTCGTCTATTATTGTAATCTTGTTGATGATGCTGTCGACGGCGCGCTCCGATTTTATGGCGTAGTCGTTGCACAGGGCAATGCCCTCGGCGTTTTGGCGGGCAATGGCCTCGGTGTCGATGGCGTTCTGGCTGTTCTGGGTAACCGATGATGTGATTTCCTCTATCGACGATGATATCTCCTCGGCTGCCGATGCCTGGTCGCTGGCCTGCTCCGACATGGCCTCCGATGTGTCGAGCATCGATGCGGCCTCCTCCATAAGATTGTCGGATGTGGCCTTGATGTCGGTGATTATTGACCTGATGTTTTGGGCGAGTTTGTATGTGGCGGTTTTCAGGCGGCCTATCTCGTCGTCGGCATGCTTGTCGCCTATTTCTATGCGGAAGTCGGCGTCGGCCAGCTTCTCGAGGTCGCGCGTGATGGGCGCTATGCGCTCAGTGGTGGATACGTGGAACACCCATGATACGGTGAGCCATGTTATCGCCATTAGCGCCAGGCTTCCGAAAATGCCGTATATCAGCTTTTGAGATGCCTGCGACACCTCGGCGGAGGTCTCGGCTATGTAGATGGATTCCTCAATGAGGATTACATCGAGGGCGTCCAGTATCTCCTGCTTGGCATCCTCGCCCTTGGGCAGAAGGTTCACCACTATCTGATGGTTGTCCTTGATTACCTGCTTGGTCTCTGGCGAGATGGCGGCGGTCACCTTGTCGAGCAGCTCCTGGGTGTACTCGCCCACCACTATGTCGTTGTAGAGCAGGTTGCTGTTGTCGAGAATGGTGATAAACTCCTTCTCGATGCGCTCGTTCATGTGCTTGATGCTGCTCAGGCTTATCGCTGTTATGATTATGATGATGACGGCCGGCACCGTGATGGCGGCGAGGGCCACATCGATTTTGGTTCTGAGTTTGAAGTCGATGAATCTCATAGGTTTAATGACTGTTGTGTTTGATACCAGTAATTATTCAGTTCTACAAATATAAAACCATTTTTTATAAACACAAAGCATTTCAGCTGCAATTTTATGCAAAAAAAATACCGCCCCGACTTTTGTACTGTCGGGGCGGTAATGTATCTTACTCAAAATACGGTAGAGTAGGAGTGGGGATTGTTAGAACTTGAGAGCGTCCAAATCGGCGTCTGTGATCTCCTTCTCCTTGAGGTAGTCTGCCGAGCAGTAAGCTGTGGCGTCGTTGTACTGGATGCGTGCCCAGCCGTCTACTATTTCCTCTACTTCGATTTCGGTATCCTTGGCGAGTTTGCCTACGATGGCCGAGTCGGTGCCAGGGTATTTTCTAACGTTGAGGTTAGAGCTCTTGGTATTTACGATGTATGTTGCCATAATGATTAATCTTCTTTTCTGTTAAACAAAAGTGTACTGATTAGTTGATAGCCTTGAGAGCCTCAACGATCTTCTCAGAGAGAGCCTTGAGAGTAGAGGTCTCCTCGTCGGAGAGGGTAGCTGCCTCAAACTCTGCCTTGAGGTTCTTGAGCTCATCGGCCAAAGCTGGAACATCAGCCTTCTTGGATGCCTGTACCTTGGCGAGGAAGTCGTTCATCTTGTTCTGGAGAGCTACGAATACCTCGTTTACAACCTCCTTAACCTCGGCTGCTGCGGCGGCCTGGGTAGCCTCAGCTGCCTGCTCTGTTGCCTGCTGAGCGTCTGTTGCCTGCTGGTCGGCGGCCTTCTTTGAACCACATGATGCGAATGTGAGCGCTGCGGCTGCACATGCTACAAAAAACAATCTTTTCATTTTATTGGATATTTAAAATTAGTTAATAAAATAATTTTGTGGCAAAAATATAAATAATTTTGATACTTTGTTCTCGTTTCCACATTTTTTTTCCAATTTTTTCACTATATTTTTCCCTTCAGCTGATGGCAATATATCTGCCTGGCCATCAGCTGATATGCCCCGTATTTACAGCGCTGCCAGCTGATGGGAATGGAAAATACTTGCTATCAGCTGATAAGCTATATATATACATGCTATCAGCTGATATGATAGCAAAAAAGGCCGCCCCGGATGGTGACAGCCCTTTTTGTGAAAAATTAAATACGGAAATATATTAGCGAATGAACAATAATTCGCGGTACTTAGGCAGAGGCCAGATCTCGTCGTCTACGAGGAGCTCCAGCTTGTCGGCGTGGTAGCGGATAGTCTCGAAGTAAGGGAGGATGTTGTCGTGGTAGGCAACGGCCTTGTCCTTCTCGTTCTCTATCTTGTTGGCTACCTTGCGGGCCTCCACCATTGCTGATACGCTGCTCTCGAGTACTGAGACGTGCTTGCTGATGTCCTCGATCTTCTTCATGGTCTCAGCTGCAAGCTCCTTGGCTTTCTCTACACCGAAGATGTCGGCCATCTTCTTGGCGTTGTCCAAAAGCATGCTCTGGTACTTGATGGCAACTGGAACGATGTTGCTCTGGATGAGGTCGCCGAGTACGCGGGCCTCAATCTGGATCTTCTTGGTGTATGTGTCCCACTTAACCTCGTTGCGTGCGATAAGCTCTTTCTCGGTGAATACGCCGGTCTTGGTGAAGAGCTCTACCGACTGAGGTGTGGTGTATGCGTCGTAGATTACTGGAACAGATGTCTCGCAGTCCAAGCCACGCTTAGCAGCCTCAGCCTTCCACTCATCTGAGTAGCCGTTGCCGTCGAAACGGATTGGCTTAGAAATCTTGATGTATTCCTTGATAACCTCGAAGATAGCCTTCTCCTTGGCTGTGCCGGCAGCGATCTTGGCGTCAACAGCGGCCTTGAACTCCTTGAGCTGGGCGGCTACTGCTGTGTTGATAGCGATCATTGCTGATGCGCAGTTTGCAGATGAGCCTACAGCACGGAACTCGAAACGGTTTCCAGTGAAAGCGAATGGTGATGTACGGTTTCTATCGGTGTTGTCAACCAAAACCTCAGGAATAGAACCGATACCGAGCTGCATTTTCTTCTTGGCGTCGAGTACGATACCCTCCTCAGACGAAGAGCTCTCAATCTTGTCGAGCATCTGAGAAAGCTGAGTGCCGAGGAATGCAGAGATGATGGCTGGAGGTGCCTCGTTGGCGCCAAGACGGTGAGCATTCTGGGCTGTCATTACAGAAGCCTTGAGCATTGCGTTGTTCTTGTAAACAGCCATGAGGATGTTCACCATGAAGGTTACGAACTGGAGGTTCTCCTCTGGAGTCTTGCCAGGAGTCAAGAGACCTACTCCGGTATCTGTACCGAGTGACCAGTTGTTGTGCTTACCTGAACCGTTGATACCTGCGAATGGCTTCTCGTGCAAGAGAACGCGGAAACCGTGCTTGCGGGCGATACGCTTCATGATAGACATAATCATAAGGTTCTGGTCGTTGGCCAAGTTTGTCTCGCCGAAGATTGGAGCAAGCTCAAACTGGTTAGGAGCCACCTCGTTGTGACGGGTCTTGCAAGGGATACCATACTTGTAAGCCTCGAACTCTACTTCCTTCATGAAAGACTGAACTCTCTCAGGGATTGAACCGAAGTAGTGGTCCTCGAGCTGCTGGTTCTTGGCTGACTCGTGGCCTACGAGCGAGCGGCCAGTGAGGAGGAGGTCAGGACGTGCGGCGTACAGGCCCTCATCTACGAGGAAGTACTCCTGCTCCCAACCGAGGTATGAATAAACCTTCTTAACGTTGGTATCGAAATAGTTGCAAACGTCAACGGCTGCCTTGTCAACAGCTGCAAGGGCCTTCAGGAGAGGAGCCTTGTAGTCGAGAGACTCACCTGTGTAAGAGATGAAGATAGTTGGGATACAGAGAGTATCGTCAACGATGAAAGCTGGAGAGGTAGGATCCCAAGCCGAGTAACCACGGGCCTCGAAAGTGTTGCGCAATCCGCCGTTAGGGAAGCTTGAGGCATCAGGCTCCTGCTGTGCGAGCAGCTTGCCAGAGAATTCCTCGATAACGCCCTCGCCTGGAGCGCCAGCGTACTCGATGAAAGAGTCGTGCTTCTCGGCTGTGCCCTCTGTAAGAGGCTGGAACCAGTGAGTGTAGTGTGTAGCACCGAGCTCCATAGCCCACTGCTTCATACCAGCAGCCACGTGCTCTGCAATGCTGCGGTCGAGAGGCTTGCCGTTCTTGATTACGTCGTTTACCTTCTTGATAGTATCCTTAGAGAGGTACTTGGCCATCTGCTCCTTTCCGAAAGTGTACTTTCCGAAGTAAGCTGAAGAAGGACCCTCTGGGGCTTCTACTGGGCAAGCGTTCTTCTTGAACGCCTCGCCAACAACTTGAAATCTTAATCCGCTCATTTTATCTAAATGTTTTGGGTTTGTTTTTTATTTATTTTCAACATTGCAAAGATAAAACGAAGTTTTGAAACCATCATTAAAGTATTCACGTAATAGCGGGATAAAAGGCATACGCCTTTTTCGTAATTTGCATACGAAAAAGGCGTAAGAGGTGAGGTATGGGTGGAAATTTGTAATGGATAGATTAAATTTCTAACAGCCATTTCCAGCAAGGTAGCACTTCTATTTTGCCAACCTGGTCTGTAATCTCGTATTCATCGTCCAGGGTTATTACGAGTCGTCTGCTGCATTCCAATACCTTGGGCAGATTGGTGAGAGCCTTGGTCTCGCGAATGAAAGTATCGTCGTTTTGCATAACGCACGATACCTGAATGGCCAGAGTCTGCTCGGGCACGTAGAAATCCACCTCGTTTTTATTGTCGTTGTAGAAGAAGACGTTGTCGCTGTTTCCATATTTCTTGATAAGGCTCATTGCGACGATATTCTCAAGCAAAAGCGAAATGCCGTCAATTAGGAAAAGGTTCAGGATTCCATTATCCGCAAAATAATACTTGCAGTTGGTCTCCTTTTCAGAAAGGTGTCCCGAGATATTCTTTACCTTCAGTATCAGGCAGGCATCAATGGCATATTCCACATATTTGATAATAGTGGCCAGACTAACCTTTCCTCCAACAGACGACAATATCTGGGTGATTCTGTTGAAAGAGACCGGCTGCATCACGCTTTCGGCCATTTTCCTGAGCATCAGGCGGATACCATTGCTGTTGGCTACCGAGTTTCTTGCTATTATATCTCCAAGATATATTTTCTGATACACACTGTTCAGATAGTCGCGAGTGGAAGGCTGATATATGGTCTCAGGAAGTCCTCCGTATGTGATATAGTTATTGAAATTCCTGATAATCTCGGCCTTGGTCTGTGTGGCCCAAATGGCAGTCTCGCTGAAATCCACATTCTTGGCAATAAGGTATTCCTCAAAAGTGAATGGATAGACGTCTCTCTCGATAAACCTGCCTCCAAGTGTTGTCATCACTTCCGACGACAGCATCTTTGCATTGCTTCCTGTAATATATATAGTGTATTTAGAATCGGCCATTCTTCTTGCGAACTTATGCCAATTCTCTACATTCTGAATCTCATCAAGGAACAAAACAGGACGTTTGCCATACATTTCTATATGGGTTTCTATCAGCAAATCGAAATCCATAGCATCGAAGCCAGAGAGACGCTCATCCTCAAAATTTAGGTAAAGCATCTCGTCCCAGCCAATGCCTTGCTCCTGAAGTTCCTTTATTCTCTGAAACAGCAAATATGATTTGCCCACACGTCGAAGCCCCACCAACACGTAATTAACCTTGTCATCAAAGTGAATATTCCTTTTGATGATATTTATAGCGTTGATTTCCAACTGGTTCGACGCAAATATTTTCTTTAGTATAGCCTTGTTTATCATTTACCATAATTTTTTATGGTGCAAATATAAACATTTTGTTTAATAGATTAAATAAAAAATGCTACTTTTTGTTTAATCGATTAAATAAAAATAGGCGGTTTTTGTTTAATGGATTAAACAGAAATGGGCGGTTTTTGTTTAATCCATTAAAAAGGGGAAGGGTGTAGGTTTACCAAAAGTAATTTTTTTAGATAATCACAAATAAAATTTGTAACTAAAAATGGAAATTTATAATTTTGCGACAATAGTTCACGACAAATCTATTCCTTTTTTGCAAGGTAATAGTTAAATCCCGTGAGACATTAATATATTAAGAGTATTTGCTAACTGTAATTACTATGTAATTCTCAGCAAACCTAAAAATTCCCAAGTGCAGTGCCATTTATAGGTTTAGGCTTCCATTCGCACATTAAAAATCATCGTATAACCATAATTATGCCCTTACGTATGGGACAAAAAATTTGTATAACTAACTAAGAATTATTATGTTGGAATTAAAAGGGAAATACTGCAAGGATTGCAAAGTATTCACCGACAATATAGATCAAGACGCTTTGTCAATAATCTACCACTTTCTGGACCACCCAATGTTCGGAAACACAAAAATCAGAATAATGCCCGACGTGCACGCGGGAAAAGATATTGTTGTAGGGTTTACAGCGCCATTTACAGACCATATCAATCCCGACCACGTAGGCGGTGACATAGGTTGCTCGGTAAGCACAACTATTACCGACCTGTCAATCAACGCTTCAGACTATCCTGCAATCGAGAAGGCAATCCGAAACAAAGTACTGTTCGGAATGTCCATTCACGAAAAGGCTGTCTATGACTACAAAGAACTTTACAAGCATCTTCAGAATGCGGTAATCCAAGCAAAAAAGGATTGTCCTGAAATGGTGAATAATATTGACGTATCAGAAAAAGGAATCTCGGATTTCCTTAAACGCATCGAGCAAAGCGCCCATTCATTCTATCACAGCATAGGTTCTGTAGGCGGGGGCAACCATTTTGTAGAGGTAGGCGTTGCACCTGACGGCAATTATGCTTTCACCGTTCATTGCGGAAGTAGAGATTTAGGGCAAAAGGTTTGGAAATATTGGAAACGAATGGCATCAATACAAACAGGTTTTGCAAATGGTTATCTTACAGGAGAGGAAATGAAAGGCTATATCACTGATATGGTGGTGGCTCAAGCATACGCAGAATTTAACCATAAAGTCATTGATCATCTGATACTTGAATCTATCATACGTGTAAGTGGACAAAAGGCAACGATAACAGAGCAAATATATACCACCCACAACTACATTGATTTTGAATCGAAAATGATACGCAAAGGAGCGGTATCAGCAACGGAAGACAAAAGATTGGTTATTCCATTCAATATGCGAGACGGAATCATAATATGCAGAGGCAAAGGAAATGAAGATTGGAACTGCTCATCGCCACACGGAGCGGGCCGGCTTTTATCCCGTGCCGACGCCAAAACTCTGATAGATTATGATGAATACAAGGAATCTATGAAGGGCATATATTCAACCTCCATAAGCGCAGGCACTATAGACGAAAGTCCAATGGCCTACAAAGACCCCAAGGAAATACTCCAATTGATTTCCGATACGGTAGAAGTCGAGTACTTTGTAAAGCCTGTCATCAATATGAAGGCTACGGGAAGTGGGGAGTAAGAGAGGATTTACGTTAAGAATTATCATAAACATAAGCCCTGAGCAAATGCAAATTGCTTGGGGCTTATGTTAATCCTCCTCCACCTTTTCCTACCCGTTAACTGAACGTCAGTTCAGCCCCGAGGCCCCGCTCCCCTCCAGAGCCGAAGGCTCTGCCAAACCGCTTTCTTCTCCAAACACCACGCTCTCCGCTATAACCTTTCCCAATTTATTCAGTTTCTCGCATTCGGGTCGGGTTATCTTCCGTCTTTCATAATGATACTCAAACGGCGTTACCTGCAAGAGCAAGCCCTCGGCGCAATAATCGAAATCCCTTCCGTATGGCTTGTAACGCTCAGAAAAACCATTGTCCATCAAGCGGATAATCCTATAATTATTATCGTAAGCCATATTCATAACCTCTCGTTCACGTGGATTAATGCCCGTACAAACAAGCACACCGCCACGCTCACCGCAATTCTTGTATTTTGCAACCCAATCAGCCCACTCTTTTTCGGAATACCAGCGATGATAAACTACGGCCATTTTGTCGGGATGAGAAAGCAAATATTTGTTGCCAATCATCTGACAATCGAATATATCCAACTTGAAAGACCGCACAACCTTGAAATACCCGGGATACTGGTGCTTCACAAGCAAACGCCTTGGATTGTCCTCCAGATAATGCACCCAATTATCGAACATTGGGCGAATCTCCCAAAGAATCCTGTCGTTATAACCCTCCAGAAACAATGGCACCAAAGAGCGCTTTCCATTCGGCAAAACCTCTGATTTTGTAAGCCCAAGATCTCTCGCCGCGCGTGAGCATCCGCCTTTGAAACCCGCAATCACGTGGCCCAAATGTCTGTTGTTCGGCAATATGTCATCCACTCTTAGAATCAGGTGAATATGGTCAGGCATAATGCAGACTTTCCATATTTTCACCATTGGATAATGATACGTAATCCCACGCAGACACTCGTGATAAATGGTGAGTCCCAGAACATTGTACTTCACGTATGGGCAGTTTTTCTGAAGGTGCGGAACCGTTGGGTCGCCCTGCAATTCGCCGAGCGACGGACAGCCGTCCGCAACAACAAGAGTAATAAGGTACGTGCCCTTTTTGTTGTAGTCGTGGAAAACGCAACGCCGTGTCATTCGGTGGCGCACTGGCTTTATTTCTTGTGGGTTTTCTTGTGGCATTTTGTTGTTTGCTTTTCTTCGGGTCTGACGCTGACGCGTCTTTAACTATGTGGGAAAAATTAGATAATAGATACAATATTCAATACCTCATCTTCCCAGGAATTACACCTCTTACACCGCCTTTGGGGTTCTCTACGTCGCCCTTGTATCTGGGTATCAGGTGAATGTGGACGTGGAATATGGATTGTCCAGCGGATTCGCCTACGTTTATTCCCACGTTGAAGCCGTCGGGATTGTAGCGAGATTGCAGTAGTTTCTTGCAATGGTTGACAACCAGCCACAAGGCCCGCTGTTCCTTGGTTGTTAGGTCGAAATAATCCGCAACGTGACGCTTGGGGATTATCAGGGTATGGCCTTTGGAGACTGGGTAGCCGTCAAGGAAAGCGACAGCGGTGGCGGTCTCTGTCAGCAATTCTACCTTGGGATTCAGGTTGCAAAACGGACAGCCTGTGCCGGGATTGGTGAGTTTGTTATAGTGCTGATACTCATAAATCTCGCAATTCTCGTTCGCGAATATCGACTTGTACGGCAACACCACATTGCACTGATATGTGTATTGCTTGTGGACATAATGGACACGAAACCCCTCGTTTGTGATATCGCGTCTTACAGTGAAATAAGCCTTTCCCGTCGGCTTCAGCAACTCCGAAACCTGCATAAGAACCTCAGCCTGTTCCTCGGGTTCCAAAACATTGAGAACATAATTGCAAATTATTGTGTCGAAACGCTTTTGCGGATACTCGGGACGGTAATAATTGTCGTAGCCCACGATATCAAAACCCTGAGCCTTGAGTTGATCGGTATCAACGCCAAAGCCACAACCGAAATCCAGAATCTCGCCATTAAGCAAATTCTGCGATTTCAGAAAATTGGTAGGAAACGATATTCTTGTGCGCTCCTTGGCGGTAAGGTGCGGATTGTTTGTAATCTTTTTCATATTTTCCAGGTTTTGAATCCCATATTCTCGGCTATCTGAACCATTGGCGAAAACTGGCGTCGCATCACATTGTAGAAATTATCATCGCTCAATTCTGCGAGTTCCTTGTAGTCGTCATAAATCGAAAGATAATCCTCAAGAATCCTGTCGTTGAAATTGTGCGACACGCATATTCTCAAAGCCTTATGATGAACCGCCGAATAAGGACGAAGCAACAAATCCAAGTCGGGCAAATTATTGGATTTCGACGAATTTATGCTTGAATCCGACGGTATCAGATTCCAGAATAGATTGTGCGACACAAAACTCCACGGCACAAAATGGTCCAAATCATAGTCCTTTTTCGTCAAAATCTTGTTGGTGTAAATACACTTGAACGGCTCTATCTCAATAATCTTGTCCCAAAGTTTGTGCTGTTTGGTAAGAGACTCACGCTCAATCGGTTTTATCAATTTGCTTGGAATGTCAGGAACATTGGGATTGCGTTTCTGTAGAAACAATGTCAGGTTCCAAAAAGCAAAATCCTTAAGAGCCTGATAATTTTCCGTCAAATAATCAATCCAGTTTGGATTAATCTTAATTATTTTATCCTCAATGGAATACAGACAATCGTTATAAAAAGAACGAGACCTTTGCTCCACCATTTTGTCATCAGAGCAATTCATCCACGGATTCAGGAATCTGTATGGTACATTTTTGGTAAAAACATTCAGAAACGACTTCATCTTGGCGTCGCTGAGATTATTGAACAACAATTCAAAAAGTTCGTCTTTCCTGATATCGATTGGAATATTGTAAAACTCCTCTATTTCCTTTGATTTCTGAAACAATGAGTCAGATTTGCCAAAAGACAATTTGAAGTAATGAATCGGATACCAACTCTCTGCCACCATACCGCATATTATCTCCCAGAAAGACATTTGGGTTTTGTCTTTCTGAGTTAGAAGATTCAGCAGACTTACAAACCAATAGAATTTGTAAGTTGCTGTTGTATTGTTGAAAATAGACGACAATCTATTTATCTCAAGGCTACGTGAATTTGGTAGTTGCATAGTTTCATCATTAAACTTTCTACTCGCAAATATACACCTTTCCTCTCAATCCTCAAAACAAAAAATTTCCACAATCACTTCCAAAACTTTTTCTTGCCTTTTCCAAATTTCTTGATTATCTTTGCACAAAAGTTTTAGCGCTAACGATGAGACAATTCAACACTACGGGAACTTGTTTTCCACAGTTTCATTATATGGTTGATATCAGCCGTCAGGTAAACTACGCCGCAGATATGGTGAAGGACAATAAGTATTTCTGCATCAACCGCGGCCGTCAGTTCGGCAAGACAACCACTCTCAGCATACTTCAGGAAAAACTGGAGAAGGAAGGCTATGCTGTTTTCTCACTGAGTTTCGAGGGCCTCAGCGACAGGGATTTCGAGTCGCTGGATAGTGTGTGTGCAATGTTTTTCAATATGATGAAGGATCAGGTTGAAGACGAGGATGTTGCCAACTGCCCGGAACCGTTGGTATCAGCATTTGCAAATTATCCTCATATTACAGACCAACAGGAATTCAACAATGCGATAAAGGTTATCTGCACCGAATGTCCCAAAATTGTTGTCATCATCGACGAGGTGGACCAGGCCGGCAATTACGATAGTTTCATCAAGTTTTTGGGATTGCTGAGAAGCCGGTATCTTGCCCGTGTAAAAAAGCCCACCTTCCTTTCCGTGATTCTGGCTGGAGTTTATGATATCAAGAACCTGAAGCTGAAATTGCGTCCTGAATCCGATCATCAGTACAATTCGCCTTGGAATATCGCGAGCCCGTTTGATACCGAGATGAGTCTGCCTGCCGACGGAATTGCAAAAATGCTCTCGGAATACAAGGCCGACCACAATATTGATTTCGACGAAAACTCTGTGGCTCAGAACATTTACGACTGGACTTCGGGATATCCTTATCTTGTATCAAGGATTTGTCAGCTGCTGGATTCCAAGAATTACGGCTGGGATTTCCACGGAGTAAACGAGGCCGTTAAATACATTCTCCAGGATTCGAGCGACGTGCTGTTTGATGATTTCTCGAAGAAGTTGGATGATTTTCCCGAGTTGAAAGCCATTCTAAAATCCATTCTGTTTGAGGGTGCTAGCGTAATGTTTAATGCCGACGAGAAATATATGAAGCTTGGACTGCTTTTCAATTTCATAAAGAAACGCGGAACTATGGTTCAGGTTTTCTGCCGTATTATGGAAACAAGGCTTTATAACTTTTTCTTTGCAGAAGCCAAACTTGATACATTATACTGCAAGGGAATGAGGGATATGAGCCAGTTCGTGAAAGACGGCGCGCTGAATATGAAGCTCATTATGGAGAAGTTCGCTACGCATTTCCGCGATATCTATGGCGACCGCGACGAGCGTTTCATTGAGAAGGAGGGCCGGAAATTCTTTATGCTATATCTGAGACCGATTATCAACGGAGCCGGCAATTATTACATTGAGGCCGAGACCCGTGACTACACCCGCACCGATATTATTATCGACTATATGGCCAAGCAATATGTTGTTGAGATCAAGATTTGGAACGGCGACGAGTACAACCGCAAGGGCGAGATTCAGCTATCGGAATATCTCGACTATTACCACCTTGACGAGGGCTATATGCTGAGTTTTTGTTTCAACAAAAACAAAATCCCCGGCCCAAAGGACGTAACTTTCGGGTCGAAGATCCTCCACGAGGTGATAGTATAAAAAAAAGCCCAGCAAATAACTGGGCTTTTTTAATTATATGTGTTCTAAATCAATCTCTCATTATTCGTACAGATCCGACCAATCCTCCATATCGGCAAAGCACTTGGGGCATTCGATGAGTTTGGCCATACTGAAATCTGCGTAAGCCTGCCAAACTTTTAAACGGCATTTCAGGAATACAACCGGGCTGTCTAATTTGAAATGGCCGTATTCGTCGCTCTCTCCGTCGCCGGGGCTGTTCTCGAAAGTGCAGGCGTTGAACCATACGTTTGATATGTCATTGGCCTCCATATAGCGGTTGCACTGATTGAAATCGCAGCCAACGAACTCTATGTCTGTGGATTTATTGATAATAGTTGGGGAATACCAGATTTCACAGCTGTTTACAAAGATATTCTCGGCATCAAATATTCTCAAACAGTAATCTGCCCCGCCTTCATCTGGAGTCTTGCACCTTAATATATCGAACCCATTGCATCCGGCACCTATATGAATGCTCTCAAGAGTAATGTCCTGAATTATGATGTCGGAGCAGCCTGATGTGAACATGAATTTGAAGTCGGTGACAGCGTTCTTGCCATCTATCACCATATTGATTAGGCCGATGAATTCTATCTCGTCGCTGCAAGAAAGTTTCTCGGATGATTCTATGACAATTTTCTTGTTGCTGCCGATGGCGTTCTTGAACTCATCTACATTGTGTACTGTTACGGTCTCAATTTCCGATCCGCGAATATGAGCGCCATCCACGTCATGATATTCCACCTCGCCTTGGTAGCAGTCGGTAATGTACTCCACTCCTGGCTCATATTCCTCGTCATCTTCCTCGGGGTCGTAATCCTCCTGTGCGGCCAGTGCTCTTCCATCCATCAAATCCCTATATCCTTCGGTGGGAGTAAGTTCCCTGCAGTTGTTTATTGTCGCATTATTGTGGGAATCTTCCAGAGGCTGCATTCCGCAGTCGGTGAATGTAGCGGGGCTTTCCAGCAGACCGCCCTGGTCGTTGTTGTTGATAGTGCATTTGGTGAACGCCACATTCTTGCAACTCTCTACAATTCTGAACGCCCAATAGCAGTGGTCGATAAGGGTGTTGGAAACAGTTGCGTTTTCCGATTCAGATATATCGATACCGGCATCGCTGCACTCATATATCCAGCTATTTGTGATTGAAACATTCTTGCTGTTATTGATATTGGCGCCTACCACGCCGCATCCGTAGAGCTCGCAATCGTCGATGGTTACGTCCTCACAACCGCTTACCCAGAACACGTCGCCGGAGCATTCACCGACTTGATTGTGTCCGGCCATAATGTGCTTTATGGTTACATTGTTGCAGTTGCGGAACACAAGCACGTCGATTGTTTCGTTGTAGCTGAGGAAATGTGCTCGTGATTTGTCGGAGGTTCCTTCTATGATTATGTTGTCGAGGCAGATATAGAATGTCTCGTCCCAGTCGCTTTTGAAAACGCCTTTCTGTGGTTTCTCCTGGTCGTAGATAGGAAGTTCGCTGTTCCTTACGGCCTGGTTGATATCCAAATAGCCGTCGGCATCGATAATGATGTGGGTATCAGGCTTCAGTGCCTTGATGAATTCCTCGGCGGTGTGCACCGTTACGGTCTCCATATTTTTGCCGCACGAGCCCAGCAAAACAAGGCACGTCAGCAACATGAAAATGTAGTTGAGTTTTTTCATATTTATTTGTTTAAGTAAATGATTTATTTTCGGTTGCAAATGTATCAAAGTTTTTTTGCATTATTACAAAAATCCAAACAAAAAAATCCGCTGACGCATCATTCGCATCAGCGGATTTTGTATTTCAACGAATTCGTAATTCGGATTTCGTAATTCGTAATTATCTAATAAACAGCAACTCCCTGTATTTTGGCAGAGGCCACATTTCGTCGTCCACCAGGAGCTCAAGCTCGTCGGCGTGATGGCGGATGGTCTCGAAGTATGGCACCACGGTGTCGTGGTAGGCGATGGCCTTCTCCTTCTCGCTCTCTATGCGGTTGGCAATCTTGCGCTTGTCCACCATTTCCTTTATTGAGCTTTCCAGCGCGAAAACGTGTTTGCTGATGCTGCGGATAATCTCCAAAGTCTGCGATCCGAGCTCCTTGGCCTCGTCGGCACCGAAAATATTCATCATCTGGGCCTGAGAATCCAGAAGCTGTTTCTGATATTTGAGAGCCACAGGAATTATCGACGACTTTATCATATCGCCCAAAACACGGGCCTCTATCTGAATCTTCTTGGTGTAGGTCTCCCACTTTACCTCGTTTCGGGCTATGAGCTCCTTCTCGGTGAAAACGCCGGTCGTGGTGAAGAGTTCGATGGACTGAGGCGTGGTGTAGGCGTCGTAGATCTCGGGAACGGATGTTATGCAGTCGAGACCGCGTTTGGCAGCTTCAGCTTTCCACTCGTCGCTGTAGCCGTTGCCGTCGAAACGGATGGCCTTGCTGTCCTTGATGTACTGCTTGATGACCTCGAAGATTGCCTTCTCCTTGGCCATTCCGCCAGAGATCTTGGAATCCACCTCGGCCTTGAACTCCTTGAGCTGTGCGGCCACGGCGGTGTTGATGGCTATGAGGGCCGACGCGCAGTTGGCCGACGAACCCACGGCACGGAACTCGAACCTGTTGCCGGTGAAGGCGAATGGCGATGTGCGGTTGCGGTCGGTGTTATCCACCAAAACCTCAGGGATGTTGCCGATTCCGAGCTGCATTTTCTTCTTGTCGCCTAGGATGATACCCTCGTCGGAATTTGAATTCTCGATATCGTCCAAAACCTGCGACAGCTGGCTGCCGAGGAATGCCGAGATGATGGCTGGAGGTGCCTCGTTGGCGCCCAGACGGTGAGCGTTCTGAGCAGTCATCACTGAGGCCTTGAGCAGTGCATTGTTCTTGTGGACGGCCTTCAGGATGTTTACCATAAAGGTGATGAACTGGAGATTTTCCTCGGGAGTCTTGCCGGGGGTAAGGAGTCCTACGCCGGTATCGGTGCCAAGGCTCCAGTTGTTGTGCTTGCCCGATCCGTTGACGCCTGCGAATGGCTTCTCGTGGAGCAGCACGCGGAATCCGTGCTTGTGGGCAATGCGTTTCATTATCGACATGAAGAGCAGGTTCTGGTCGTTGGCCAAGTTAACCTCGCCGAATATCGGGGCAAACTCAAACTGATTGGGAGCCACCTCGTTGTGACGGGTCTTGCAGGGAATGCCGTATTTGTAGGCCTCGAACTCAACCTCTTTCATATAAGCCTGAACTCGCTCGGGAATAGATCCAAAATAGTGGTCGTCGAGCTGCTGGTTTTTGGCTGACTCGTGGCCGAGAAGTGTGCGGCCTGTAAGCAGAAGGTCGGGACGTGCGGCAAAGAGTCCTTCGTCCACCAGGAAATATTCCTGCTCCCAGCCGAGGTAAGAATAAACCTTCTTTACGTTGGTGTCGAAATAGTGGCAAACCTCCACGGCTGCCTTTGTAACGGCGTCAACGGCCTTCAGGAGAGGTGCCTTGTAGTCGAGCGCTTCGCCGGTGTAGGAGATGAAGATTGTGGGAACGCAGAGGGTGTCGTCCACGATGAAGGCTGGCGACGATGGGTCCCAGGCAGAGTATCCGCGGGCCTCGAAAGTGTTGCGCAGTCCGCCGTTTGGAAAACTTGAGGCGTCAGGCTCCTGCTGGGCGAGAAGCTTTCCCGAGAATTCCTCGATAACGCCCTCGCCGGGTGCGCCGTCGTACTCTATGAAAGAGTCGTGCTTCTCGGCAGTGCCTTCGGTCAATGGCTGAAACCAGTGGGTATAATGAGTTGCGCCATGCTCCATGGCCCACTTCTTCATACCGGCGGCCACCTGGTCGGCAATGCTGCGGTCCAATGGCTTGCCGCTCTTGGTAATCTCGTTGATTTTCTTTACGGTCTCCTTCGACAGGTACTGGCTCATCTGTTTCTTGCCGAATACGTATTTGCCGAAATAGTCCGATGTCGGGTCTTCGGGTACGTCGACGGGGCGGGCTTCCTTCTTGAAGGCCTCGCCGACAACTTGAAATCGTAATCCACTCATTTTATTAAATAGTTTTTGTATAGCGTTGCAAAATTAAGAATAAATAAATAATCTCATATTAACTTAATAAGATTTTTTGAGTACCTTTGCAAATGAAAAAATCGCACAGCATCTATGTACCCGAGGCGATGCCCCGGGTTACCAATAGTAAAGGCTTTCAGCCTACGCGCTGCCTGAAAGGCAGTACATTTGGTAACCGCTGGCATCGCCTGCGGATAATCTGTGCGCTAAAAAAAACAATAACAATGTTAGGATTAAATCTTTTCTGGTCGTTCTTCAAGATAGGCGCGTTCACCTTTGGCGGCGGATACGCCATGATTCAGATAGTGAAGGACTGCGTGGTGGATAAGAACCACTGGCTCTCTGAGGACGAGTTTTGGGAGTCGATAACGCTGGCTCAGGCATTGCCCGGAGTTTTTGCCATCAACATGGCTCTCTATACGGGTCACAAGATTATGGGCAAGACGGGCGCCTTCTCGGCAATGATGGGCGCCATGCTTCCGAGCATGATCATCATAATGGTGATAGCGTCGTTTTTCAAGGATTTCTATCAGTACGAGGTTGTCAGGAACGTGTTCTCGGGCATCCGTCCCTGTGTGGCTGCCCTGATACTTGCGCCTGGCCTCACGATGCTCAAGAAGGCAAAAATCACCTGGAAAACCATCTGGATTCCCATATCGGTATGTTTGCTGATAGTGCTTTTCGGCATATCGCCGATATACCTGATACTTGCCTCAATAATCGTGGGCATCATCTCGGCATGGCGGTTTGGGAAACAGAAAACTTCGCCTACGGCGTAGTTTTTATTTTCAAACACGAATTACCATAAATTACCACGAATTATCAAAAA
>JAZQPB010000232.1:0-16084 GCA_045628165.1 Bacteroidales bacterium
TGCCGGCAAGTACTGGGGAGAGAACGTTCGCGACCTCATCACTCTCAACTACAAGGTTATCAGCGGAGCTAATACTTACGAGACTCAGGATCAGCTTGTTTCTGTTCGTCGCGGTATCAAGTTTACTGAGTTTGCTCCAGTTTACAAATCATCTAAATAATTATTTGAAAAATGGTAAAATTAACTAAATACACTTTGTCTGTTATGGCTGGTGCGGCGCTTTTGCTCAGCTCTTGTGCCGACGATCCAGTTAAGGACATCATGGTTAATAAGCCTTCTTCGCTCGCCAACAAGGTAGATTACTCTGGCCTTGCTTCTGTCAAGGACGCTTTGCCTTCTGCTCTCATGGCTTGTGATGTGGCTGTATCTGATCTCAAGGGTACTACTCAGATTGTAGCTGTATCCAACTTCGCTGAGATTCAGGCTCCTGCTCAGTTCAATATGAAGTCTTGCGTTTCAGCTGATGGCTCTATGTCTTTCTCTGACGTTAAGGCGTACGTTGCCGCCGCTTCTGAACTTGGCCTTTCTGTTTACGGTGTAGATCTCGTATCAAACGCTACCATCAACGCCGATTATCTCAAGAAGGTACAGAAAGGTCCTATCACTCGTTATCAGGAGGATTCTACTTACACAGTAGAGCCTTCAGCTGATAACTACATTCTGAGTACCAAGAATACTGAGGTTATCATCAACGGCGACTGCGAGGGTGCTGAAAATGCTTCTTTCCAGAAGAAGGAGAAGCGCGGTTCTGTTGTTAATGCTGACTTCTCTGCTTGTGGCAAGGAAGGAAACGGTATCAAGGTTTCTTCCGACGATATGGTTGATCATGATTATGATACTCAGTTCTGGATCAACTTCGGTTCTGATCATACCGTTAAGGGTGGCGACAAGATTACTGTTGAGTTCGACTACAAGGCTTCCAAGGATGCCAAGGTTGGTACTCAGTTCCACATGAAGCCAAGTGACTACAAGCACTGGAATGCTCTTGGTGATATTAACTTCACTACTTCATGGCAGCATTTCTCTAAGGAGGTTACTGTAGATGCTGATGCCGCTACTTCTTACTCTATTGCATTCAACCTCAATGTTGAGGCTTCTGCAGCCGATTACTACTTCGACAACATCTCTGTTATCTATCCTGCTCAGGAGAAGTCTATCAACTACGATCAGGTAAACAACGGTGACGCCGAGGGTGCCGCCAAGACTGTAAACGCTATCGCCAAGATTGCACCTGAGGTGGCTACCGACGTTAAGGCTCCTATCGAGGACAAGGTTGGTAAGGACGGCTCTAAGTGCTATGTAGTTAATAGTCCTAAGAAGGTTTCTCAGACATGGGATACCCAGTTCTGGATTGTATCGCGCAACCCTCTCAAGAAGGGTGACAAGATTCACCTCAAGTACGACTACAAGGCTTCCAAGGATTGCAAGGCTTCTACCGGTGAGCACTCAGCTCCTGGTACATGGCTTGCCGGCGGATACGCCACTATCAACTTCACCACCGACTGGCAGACTTTCGATCAGGAGATTGAAGTTAAGACCGACGGCGCTCAGTCATGGGCTTTCGACCTCTCTCAGGAGGATGCCGATGTTACATACTACTTCGACAACATCAGCCTCGTTTGCGAGACTGTAAAGCTTCAGTCTGGTACTTTCACAAAGAAGGTATGGAGAGAGAAAGAGGATCCTCTCACCAAGGAGCAGAAAGATTCTGCTGTCAATGCGGCTCTCGAGACATGGATTACAGGCATGATGGAGGCTACAGACGGCAAGGTAACTTCTTTCGACGCTGTATCAGATCCATTCGCAGCTGTAGCTGACGGCGCTTTCGATTTCAAGAATTACTTGGGCGACGATTTCGTTCCTACAGTTCTCAAGATTGCCAAGGAGCAGTACAAGGGCGACGACAAGTCTAAGCTCAAGCTCTTTATCGGTGTAAGCGACGCTCAGGATGCCGCAAACCTCGACAGAGTTGCTACTGCTGTCAAGACATGGGATGCTTACGGTATCAACGCTAAGTTCAACCTCAGCGCAAGCGATGTTGCAGCTTTCAACACTGCTATTGCCACACTCGAGGCTACCGGCAAGCCATACAGAATCACTATCAACAGCGTATCAGCTGATGATACCGACGAGGCTGTTCAGGCTTTCGCAGCTATAGGCAAGACTCTTGCCTCAGCTTCTAAGCTCGATGGTATCTGCTTCTCACAGCTCAAGTCTAATGAGGAGAGCTACACTCTCTGGAACGCCAACAACGGCAGAACAGCTGTATACGAGGCATTCATCAAGGCTCTTCAGGGCAAGTAATTCTTGTTACAGCGCATTAATTTAGTTTCATAAATTAATATCCATTAAATTCGGAGGCGGCAATTTTATTATTTCCGTCTCCGTTTTTTTATTTTTTTTATTATTTAATTCAATGAAATTTTTCAACTTTAAAAGTTTAAAACTCGGTTTAGTTGCATTAGCTGGCTCGCTCATGGTTTCGTCTTGCGGCGAGGATGTAGCTCCTATAGATTATTCTGGCGAAGTTCAGGAACCGGTAAAAGCAACAGGACGTGTTCCTATAGGTGAGCCTCTCCATGTGGACGGCAAATTTCTTAAGGGTCCTCAGGGTCAGATTGTAAATCTGCACGGATTCTGCCAGACATACAGTCCTTGGTTCAATAAGCAGGAATGGGGCGGAACAGATGTAGCCAGCTGTCTGCGCACTAACAAGGCCAAGATTGAAAAGATATTGGCTAATGGCTGGTGTATGGACTTTGTTCGTCTCCACATGGACCCTCACTGGACATGCAACGGCGGCGGCGGTGAGAATACATCGCACACCCGCTACGACCAGACCAAGTTCAAGAAATACCTCGACGAGGTTTTCGTTCCTATGGCCGAATATATGCAGAGCAAGGGTATGCGCGTGGTAATGCGTCCTCCCGGAGTTGCTCCTGAGACGATTGCCCTCCACGATAGCTATCATAATTATCTATTGAATGTTTGGAAGATAGTGGCCAATCATCCAAGCCTCAAGAATAATCCAAACATCATGTTTGAGCTCGCCAACGAGCCTGTCAAATTCAAGGCTTCTGATGGCAATGTTGGTGCCTCCGGCGGACTTATCAACAAGGAACTCAGCCAGTTTTTCCAGGAAATTGTGGATATGATGCGCGGCGAGGGCTGCAACAATATTCTCTGGGTTCCAGGTACTTCTTGGCAGCAGAACTATGATGCCTACAAGAATTATCCTATTAAGGGAAAAGACATCGGCTATGCAGTCCACTGTTATCCATCTTGGTATGGCAGTGATGCTTTTCATGGTACCAATGAGGTAGTTGCAACTCCCGATGGATGGCGAGGCAGCGAGGGTGGTTATAAGGGTTTTAAGCGTCTATTCGACCAAGCTATTACCAATACAGTAGGTAATAGAGCTCCTATTATCATAACCGAAATGGACTGGTCACATGTAAGATTTTTCCATTATGATGATAGAAAAGAATTGGTAGGTCCTACTTGGGGTTGCTCTAATACCGGCGTGGCCGGAGGTCAGGGTTTCGGAGAGAACTTCCGCAAGATTATGGATGAGTGTGGCAATGTAAGCTTCGTTACATTTGCATGGGACTATGATTTGGCAGCTTTCAATCCAAGACATGAGGAGGATCCAAATACTATGATTTACGATCCTGAATCGTGTGTAGTTCCTATCTACCGTTGGTACAAGGAATATAGGGAGGCCGCAGAAGCCACTGTAATGGAGTAATACAGATTATTCGCCATCAGCTGAAAGGAATATAGTATATAACGCCATCAGCTGATAGCAAAAAAATATCGTGGAAAACATCGGATTTGCCTTTGTTTTCCACCTTTTTTTATTATATTTGCACTCGAATTTAATTATTAAAAACTACGAAATATATGAAACGTAACTTTATCACAGGTTTGATGGCATGCGCATTGTCCGCAGTTGTTTTTTCGTCATGCGGAAAAGGCGACGATGTAATCAGCTATGTAAATCCAGCTGATACAACCGAAGCTGTGTCCTCCCCGTGGCCTACTTACAAGCGCAATTCTTACAAGGAAGGTCAGCTGAGAGCGGCTATTAATTACGACAAGCATCCTCATTTCCGTCTGGCTTGCGGTATCGGCAGCGAGTTCCTTGATATCAACAATCCTGCCACCAAGATGGTTCTCCAGCATTTCGACGAGATTACTTTCGGCAACGAGCTTAAATTCGCTTCCTGCGTAAAATGGGGAAGCACCACCGGCGAGATGGATTTCACGAGGGTAAAGCAGATGATAGCCATGGCCAAGCAGAATAATATCACAATTTTCGGCCATACATTGGCATGGCACTCTCAGCAGCCTACTGCATATCTCCGTACATTGGTGAAGTCCGGCACTCAGCAGGAAAAGAAGGAGAGGCTTCAGAAGGCTATGGAGAAGTGGATAGACGCCTGTATGAAGGAGACTAATGGCTACATTACTTGCTGGGACGCTGTAAACGAGGCCATATCAGGAGAGGATCTTGACCACGACGGATGGTACGAGCTTCAGGGCCACGGTGTTACCGACAAGAACAACTTGAACCTGGAGGGTGAGAATTTCTACTGGCAGGATTATCTCGGCCCCGAGAATTATATTCCTTTTGTATTCAATACAGCAAGAGAAAAGTTCGCCCAGTACGGCGGCAATCCCGACCATCTGAAGCTCTTCATCAATGACTATAATCTGGAGTCGGATTGGGACCAGAACCATAAGCTTAAGTCTCTTATCCACTGGATCGAGATTTGGGAAAAGGGCGGAAAGCGCTGCAAGATAGACGGTATCGGCACTCAGATGCATATTTCTGTATATGCCAATCAGGTCATGAACGAGTCCAAGAAGAGGGCTATCACTGAGCAGTTCAAGCTTATGGCCGCTACCGGCAAGCTCTGCAAGATTTCTGAGTTTGACATAGGCTACAAGAGACTCGGCAACGAGGCTTGGGACAAGCCTGCGGTTCAGTACGATCAGCTTACCGCTACAGAGGCCAAGCAGATGGCAGATCTCTACGAGTATGTTATAAGCGAGTATTTCCGCATAATACCTCCCGAGCAGCAGTTCGGTATCACTCAGTGGTGTCTTGCCGATTCGCCAAAGAACAGCGGATGGCGCAAGGGCGAGCCTGCAGGTTTATGGAAGCTCAATTTCACCGACACCTGGCCGATGTTTGACGGTTTCATGAAGGGCCTCGTAAACTCTGCAAACTAAAAGTTGGTTCAATGAATCTTTCGTTCTCTACGAGACCAGTCCCGTTAGGGACAAAAAGATTTTTGAATAATTTTCGCCTAAGATTTCAGGCGCGAATGGTAAAGATTTTTTGAAGATTTTTGAAAGATTTTGAGCGAAGCGACTCCCTGAAAAAGTCCGTAATTCATCAATATAAAAGCGGCGGCTGATTTTTTTTCGGCCGCCGTTTTTTTTGTGATATTTTTTTGTATCTTTACACTCGAAATTATCAAAATATTCATTCATATTTATTTTCTAAAACTTATAAAAATTTATGCGAAAACTTATTCCGGCTCTCGCATTAGCCGCCGCGGCAGGCGCGGCCAGTGCCCAGAACCCAATCATCAAGACCATGTACACTCCGGACCCCGCTCCATACGTGCATGGCGACACCCTCTATCTTTTCGTGGATCACGACGAGGACGATGCCCTCTATTTCAAGATGAAAGACTGGCTCCTCTATTCCACCACCGACATGGCCAACTGGACTTTCCGCGGAGTGCCCGTCTCGCTCCAGACATTCAAGTGGGCCGCTCAGGGCGACAAGGCATGGGCTTGTCAGGCTGTGGAGCGTAACGGCAAATGGTACTGGTATGTCTGCTGCAACACCGCCGACGGCAAGGACGCCCTCGCTGTGGCCGTGGCCGACCATCCCGACGGACCATACAGGGACGCCATCGACAAGCCATTAGCTACAGGATGCTCATTCATCGATCCATCGATTTTCATCGATACCGACGGCAAGGCATACCTCATCTGGGGCAACAAGGGCTGCTGGTACGGCGAGCTCAACGACGACATGGTATCATTCAAGAACGGATACCAGGAGATTCCGGGCTTCCACGATCCCAAGTGTTTCGGCCCCGAGGTCGTAAAGAAAAACTGGTGCAAGGGCGGCATCGACGAGAAAATGACCGGCTACGAGGAAGGCCCATGGCTCATGAAGCGCGGCGATACATATTACCTCTCTTACCCATCGGGCGGAGTGCCGGAGCACATGGCATACTCCACCGCCAAAAACATCAACGGCCCCTGGACATATCAGGGCCGCATAATGGACGAGGCCCAGAACTCATTCACCATCCACGGCGGAAACGTGGACTTCAAGGGCCACAGCTACATGTTCTATCACAACGGAATGGCCCCCAACGGCGGCGGCTTCAAGCGTGCCACCTGCGTGGAGGAGTTTCAGTTTTCAGCTGATGGCAAGATTCCGTTCATCCCCGCCACCAGGGAGGGAGTAAAGCCTGTTGGAACTCTCAACCCATATAATAGGGTAGAGGCCGAGACCATGGCCGACAGCTACGGACTCAAGACCGACCGCCTGGCTGGCACTGAGCATTACGTAACAAATATCCACAATGGCGACTGGATGTGCGTGAAGGCCGTGGATTTCGGCGACGGCGTCACCAAGGCCGACCAGATAACAGCGCGTTTCCTGAATGTGAAGGCCAAGGACGCGAGGGTTGAGTTCCGTCTCGACCACCTCGGCGGCGATCTCCTGGCATCTGTTCAGGCCGGCAGCCTTAATTATCAATACTCCGTTCTCTCCGACAGGGACACCAAGCTCCAGAACGCCAAGGCTGTAATCGCCGACATCAAGAAAGACGTTAAGGGAATCCACAACGTATACATGCTCTTCCGCGGCGACGACGGCGAACTCATGGATTTCGACTGCTGGCAGCTCCTCAAGGAAGACAAGACCACATACCGCAATCCTATAATCAACGCCGACGCTCCCGACATGGACATCTGCCGGGCTGGCGATTATTACTACATGGTATCCACCACAATGCACCTGATGCCGGGCGCGCCCATAATGCGCAGCCGCGACATGGTGAAGTGGGAGACCGTAAGCTACCTCTTCGATTCCATCACCGACGGCGACCGCTATTATCTGAAGGACAACAAGACCTGCTACGGTCAGGGACAGTGGGCATCGTCGCTCCGCTACCACAACGGCAAGTTCTATTGCTGGTTTACAGCTAATGGCGCACCGGGCAAGGGCTTCATCTACACCGCCGACAATGCCGAAGGTCCATGGACTCTGATAGCCCGTCCGCGTCACCTGCACGACGGCGCCCTCTTCTTCGACGACGACAACCGTGTATACATAGTACATGGCGGAGGCACCATCAAGGCCACCGAGCTTAGGCCCGACCTTCAGGATGTGCTGGAGGGCGGTGTGGATCAGGTTCTGGTTTCCAACGATCCCGATGAGAGAGGTCTCCTGGAAGGCTCTCACATCTACAAGCACAACGGCAAATATTACCTTCTCAACATATCGATGGTATGGGGCGTTCCCGGACGTGTAAGACGCGAGGTCTGCTACCGCGCCGACAAGATTACCGGACCTTTCACCGAGAAGAAGGTAATCCTTGAGACTCCATTCGAGAGCTACGGCGGAGTAGGCCAGGGCGGTATCGTAGAGGGTCCCGACGGCAAGTGGTACGCTCTCATTTTCCAGGACCGCGGCGGCATTGGACGTGTGCCATGTCTGATGCCTTGCACATGGACCGAGGACGGCTGGCCTATGCTCGGCGATAAGGACGGCAAGATTCCAAACGACCTCAGCAAGCACCACGAGGACCTCTCCGGCATTATCGGCAGCGATGAGTTTGCATCCGACAAGCTCTCGCTCTACTGGCAGTGGAACCACAATCCTCAGACTCAGGCCTGGAGCCTCACCGAGCGCAAGGGCTTCATGAGACTCAAGACTTCCAGAGTGGTAGAGAACATCTTTGTGGCGCCCAACACCATGACTCAGCGCATGTACGGCCCCACATCCACAGGTACTGCCTGCATCGAGTTCTCAAAGATGAAGGACGGCGACCGCGCAGGTCTCTCCGCACTCAACGGCCTCTCGGGCAATCTCTCTGTAGCCAAGGACAACGGAAAATTCTTCCTCGTTCTCACCAAGGAAGACAGCAAGCTCGACAATCAGAAAACCGTAATCGGCAACGATGTGGAGGAGCTTTTCCGCACCGAGCTCAAGACCAAGAAGATACAGCTGCGCGTATCAGCTGACTTCAATCCCGGTGTGGATATGGCCACATTCTCATACAGCATCGACGGCGGCAAGACTTTCGTGACTATCGACAAGAAAGTTCCCCTTCAGTTCGACTACCGCCGTATGTTCATGGGCAGCAAGTTCGCCATCTTCAACTACGCCACCAAGCAGCTCGGCGGCTACGTGGATGTCGACTGGTTCCATGTTACCGATTGATTAATTTACGATAGCTTACATTAAAAAACATCAAGCTGATGGCGCATTTTCAATATTAATGCCCCGTCAGCTTTTTTATTTGGTAATTTGATGAATAAAGAGTATTTTTGGGGAAAATTTTTAAAAATAGCAAATCATGGAAACAGCATTAACTTTGGAGAATATATGGTCAATGCTCAAGTCGTTGACTCTTCCACAGAAGGAATGGCTTGCTCAGCATCTTGTAGAAGATGTGGAGAGTGAGCACGAGGCAAACGAAAATGAGGTTAAAGACAAGGAATGGGAAGAATTCTGTTATTCCTTTATTGATCCCGACTACGATCCTGTCAAGACCCAGGAGCAGATTGATTTTATAAGGAATTCAAGATATTTTGATCAAGAAAGGCATACAAGAAGTGTTTGGGAATTAAAATCATGCAAAAATATATAACATCTGCGGCGTTTTTTGCCGTTATTTTTTGGATTTATGGTTTTGTGCGCCCCGAGTGGTGCAACTTCCACGAACAATATCAGATGTTCCTCTTTGGATGGGAATATCTCGCTGAGCATCTGAGCATTGCATCAGGAATGGCGGATTATGCCGCCGAATTTCTGGTGCAGTTTTTCTTTTTCCCTGAAGTGGGCGCCGCCATCTGGGCCGGTCTGCTCCTGCTCATGGGATACCTTATATATAAGGTGTCGTGCGTGTTCGCCGCTCCCGGCAGGAATATCCATTTCGCACTGGCCCTCGTGCCGCCCATCCTCATGGAGATATACTGTGGCAATCAGAATGTTATGATGGCTTTCCCTGTCTCGCTGGTATGCGCGCTGGCCCTCTCTCTGCTATACAACCGCATAGCTCCCAAGTGGAGAATCTATGCCCAGATTGTAGCCATTCCGCTGATATACTGGCTGATAGGCTACGGAGTTTTTCTCTACGTGGTAGTGGCCGCCGCCATGGATTGCCGTAAGTATTCCATGAAATTATGGCAGCTGATGGCGCAGGTTTCAGCTAATGGCGTATTAGCTGTACTTACCATTGTAATCTGCGGATACACCGTAATGCGTCAGTATCCTTTCATCGATCTCTACTGCGGAATCAACTTTTTCCGCGAGCGTCTCATCATCCCGGAAATGCAGCACTGGGTTACCGTTTTTACCGCCGTGGTGGCACTCGGGCTCGGTTTTCTGCCGGCCTGCGGTAAGTTTCTGGCCGTTATCGAGGGCGCATTAGCTGCAATCACAGCTCCTCTGCTGCTGCCCTTTTCCCACGACCGCGACACATATTCCATGCTCAAGATCGATTACCTGGTGCGCAATCAGCGCTGGGACGATGTGATAGCCGTATGCAAGAAAGCCAAAAACCTCGACGAGATGGGCTACACCGGCCTCAATCTCGCCCTCGCCAAAACCAATCAGCTGGCCGACATGATGTTTAGCTGGCCTCAGTGCGGTCAGAATGGATTAATCTCCATATTTGAGCGAAACATGGTGTCGTGTACCATATCAGCTGAAGCCTGCTATCATCTCGGACTCATAAACACCACATTGCGATTGTATTACGATAGCCAGGAGGCCATCCTGAACTGCAACAAGAGCGCGCGTTTCACACACCGCATTGCCGAGGCTTTCCTGATAAACGGCGATTTCGACGTGGCCGCCAAGTACATCTCACAGCTCAAGAAAACGATGTTTTATTCGTCGTGGGCCTCCGATGCCGAGCAGTACCTCTATCATCCCGAAAAGGTGATGCAGAACAAGCGCTGGGCATCCATCATCCGCCACAGGATTCCGGAAAACGTGCTGTACTCAGTTACCGATATGAGCGATATGCTCCTGATGCTTTTCAGACAATCGCCTGACAATCAGATGGCTCTGCAATACGCCATGGCCTGCGACCTCCTTACCGGAAACCTGAATCATTTCATGAAATATTTTCCGCTTACCCAGGGAGGCAAAACCAATGTGGCTGATTATCACAATGTTCCCAAGGCATATCAGGAGGCCGTGGCATACATGATACTCCAGCAGAACGGATTCGAGGGAGGCCTGCCGCCATTCATCACCCAGCCCGTTATGCAGGACCTCAGGGATTTCGACAAGTTTCTGATGCAGAGCCCGGGACAGATGCCTCAGGGCCGTCTGTTTGCCACATATTGGCGTTACATTATGTCACGATAAATATATTTTCAAGTATATATGAAGAAGTTTTTTTTGTTGCTGATGGCGGGTATCGTTTCGGCCTGCTCCAGCAAACCAGACAACGCACAGAAAATCAGCCAAATGCCTCCCATGTTTCCGGATTACGCCGGCGTGGAGGTGCCTGTAGATATAGCTCCGCTCAACTTTAATGTGGATGGCGCCGACGAGGTGTATGTGGTGGCCAGGGGTGCCAGGCAGGGGGAGATTTCAGCTGATGGCGAGTATGCCGATTTCGACATCGACGACTGGCATCAGCTCACCCGTAACAACTCCGGCGATTCCATCATAATTACCGTATCAGCTGAAATAAACGGCAAATGGATTGAGTATCAGCCCTTTTCGGTATACGTGAGCACCGATTCGCTCAATGAGTGGGGCCTTACTTACCGCAAGATAAATCCCGGATACGAGACTTTCAGCAATATCGGAATCTTTCAGAGGAATATCCACAATTTCGATGAGTTCGCCATTGTGGACCACACCGCGCTGCAGGGCGAGTGCATGAACTGCCACGTGGCCAACAGGTGCGATGCCAACCAGTTTCAGCTGCACATCCGCGGATCCCACGCCGCCACTCTCGTGCAGGTAGACGGCAAGCGGCAGCTCCTCAAGACATCCACCGACAGCACCATTGCCAACTGCATGTATCCGTACTGGCACCCGTCGGGCCGATATATCGCTTATTCACTCAATCTCATCAATCAGTGTTTCTACGAGGACACCACCAAGTACATCGAGGTTTTCGACCTCGCATCCGATGCGCTGATTCTCGATTTGCAGACCAACGAGCTTATTCTGTCCGACCTATTCATGACCAAGGATTTCGAGAGCTATCCCGCTTTTTCAGCTGATGGCAAATCCATATATTACTGCACATCAAAGCCTTGGATGGACCAGGGACTCATGGACAGCATGAGATACGATCTCTGCAGGATAGATTTCGATCCGGCCACCGGCAGGGTAGGCCCCTGCGCCGATACCATAATCCACGCCAGCCGCATGGGCAAGAGCATCACACATCCGCGCCCCAGCTACGACGGCAAGTATCTGCTCTACAGCATGGCCAACAGCTCCGTGTTCCCCATCCACCATCCCGAGAGCGACCTCTGGGTGATGAACCTCGAGACCGGCGACAATTATCCGCTCGACGGCGCCAACAGCCCCAGGGCCGAATCTTTCCACAACTGGAGCACCAATTCCAGGTGGATAGTTTTCGCATCCAAGAGGATCAACGATATCAACAATCTCCTTTATATTTCGCATTTTTCAGCTGATGGCAAGGCTTCCAAGGCCTTCCTGCTGCCCCAGAAAAACCCGCGCAAATATTACGGCGAGCTGATACACTCATACAATGTGGCCGATTTCACCATGCAGAAAGTGGACCTCGACGTGCGAAGCTTTGCCGACGAGATATACGACGGCGGGCGTATCCAAGTGGGAGTGAGGAGGTAATAATTTCGCCATTAGCTGAAACAATAAATTGACAATAATTTCACATAAAAAATTTCCGTATATCGGCAATTTTTATTAACATTGCAAAATTTTTAAACTACAAAACCCAAAAGGTAAAATCATAAAATTATGGCACATATCATCAACGAAATTTCCAGGACTTTCAACGAGTACCTGCTGATTCCGGGTCTTACAACCAAGGATTGTACCCCCGCTAATGTCAACCTCCAGACCCCGCTCGTAAAATTCAAGAAGGGAGAGGAGTCTGCCATTACTCTCAATGTTCCTTTCACCTCTGCCATCATGCAGTCGGTTTCCGATTCCCAGATGGCCATCGCCCTTGCCAAGAACGGCGGCATCTCGTTTATCTACGGCTCGCAGTCCATCGACGACCAGGCCGAGATGGTTCGCAAGGTGAAGAAATACAAGGCCGGCTTCGTGGTAAGCGATGCAAACCTTACTCCCGAGAACACTCTCGCTGATGTTATGGCGCTCAAGGCCAAGACAGGCTATTCCACCATCGGTATCACCGAGGACGGCACCCCACACGGCAAGCTTCTCGGCCTCGTAACAAGCCGCGACTACCGCCCGAGCCGTGACCCTCAGGACAAGAAGGTGAAGGACTTCATGACCCCATTCGACAAGCTCGTATATGCCAAATATCCTATCGACCTCAACGAGGCCAACGACATCATCTGGGAAAACAAGGTGAACGCACTGCCTATCATCGACGACGAGCAGCACCTCAAGTTCTTTGTTTTCCGCAAGGACTACGATTCCCACAAGACCAATCCACTGGAGCTTCTCGACGCCCAGAAGTCGCTTCTCGTAGGCGCAGGTATCAATACCCGCGATTACGCCGAGCGTGTGCCAAAGCTCGTGGAGGCCGGCGTTGATGTTATCTGCATGGATTCCAGCGACGGTTTCTCGGAGTGGCAGAAGGAGACCATCAAGTGGGTTCGCGAGAACTACGGCGACAAGGTTAAGATTGGAGCCGGCAACGTTGTGGATGCCGAGGGCTTCAACTACCTCGCCGAGGCAGGCGCCGACTTCATCAAGGTGGGTATCGGCGGCGGTTCCATCTGCATCACACGCGAGCAGAAGGGTATCGGCCGTGGTCAGGCCACAGCCATCATCGATGTAGCCCGTGCCCGCGACGAGTATTTCGCAAAGACCGGCGTTTATATTCCTATCTGCAGCGACGGTGGTCTCGTTCAGGATTACCACATGGTGCTGGCTCTCGCCATGGGTGCCGACTTCCTGATGATGGGCCGCTACTTCGCCCGTTTCGACGAGTCGCCTACCAAGAAGGTGATGATAAACGGATCGTACATGAAGGAGTACTGGGGCGAGGGCAGCAACCGCGCACGCAACTGGCAGCGCTACGATATGGGCGGCGAGTCAGGCATGAAGTTCGAGGAAGGCGTGGATTCGTACGTGCCATACGCCGGCAAGCTCAAGGACAACCTCGGAGTCACCATCGCCAAGATCAAGTCTACAATGTGCTCTTGCGGTGTCACCACACTCAACGACCTCAAGCAGAACGCCAAGATCACACTCGTATCATCTACCTCTATCGTAGAGGGCGGTGCCCACGACGTAGTGCTCAAGGAGCAGAAGCAGTAATCTTATCGCACTCAATTATATGAAAAGAAAAATCCAGAAATATAGGCATCCTATTTTTCTGGATTTTTTTGTTTCGTTCAACCAATATAAACTCATAATAATAATGAAACGTTTTGTTCTATTGATTCTTGTATTGTTTTTCAGCATAACCGCCTTTGCCCAGGCTCAGGTCTACGGTACGGACGCTTCTTCCCAATACTCCAAATATTACGCTTATAATCACAACGTTAGTTTTGAGCAAGGCAAATTTTCTTTTTTCCTTATGTCAGAGACTGCCAACGGCAAGCCGGGAAGAGTTGGCGTCTCCTATACAAATGGTAAAAGCGCATATGCCGATTCCAGGATTGTATATCCATCCGAAGTGGTACATGATGGCAAGAAATATATTGTAGTGGCTTTGATTCAGGGTGAAGGTTTCAGATTTTGCGAGGAAAAGCCTAAGGAGATTATACTGCCGTCCAAACTCGAGATTCTGTGCCATGGCTCTCTTTGTTTTGCCCAGATATCAACGATAAAACTGCCCTCTACGCTCAAGGTTATAGAGGGTGGCGTCTTTTATGGGACTAATCTTACCGAAATTCAGTTTCCTGCAGGATTGGAGTACCTCAATGCCCATTTTTCCAACAGGTCAATTGCTAAGATCACTCTCCCTGCCAAGACTAAACTGGTGAATCTCCCATTCCATCCTGGTGACCGAATAACAGAAATTAATGTTGACCCAGCCAATCCATATTATACCACACATGAGGGAGTGCTGTATACCAAGGATATGAAAAACCTTATTTATTATCCAAGTATTGAAAAATGGGAATACACCATTCCTGAGGGTGTGGAAGCAATAGGCCCTTGCGCCTTCCAGTTGAAAGGCATTGTTAATATCACCTTCCCTAAATCTCTGGTACGTCTGGGTAGCGAATGTTTCGGCGGTACAAAACTCTCCAATGTAACATTCTCTCAGCCCAACAATGTAAAGAAAGTTGGAAATGATGTTTTTCGTGATACACCATTCGGCAATGAGCTTCTCAAGGACGATATCGTAATATTCAACGACGATGTTTTGTTGAAATACAAATCCGACAAAAACAAAATTACTATACCTTCCCATGTAAAATATATTGCAGGTGGAGTATTCTACTGTAGGTACAAGCTGAAATCTGTAATATTTCCTCCAAATCTCAAGTTCATAGGTGACTGGGCGTTTCAGGATTGTCACGAGATGACGGTATATAATCTGCCTCCCACCTTGGAGGAAATCGATGACAAGGCTTTCTCATACAACTGGAAACTTACATCCATCAACCTGCCCAATTCAGTAACACGTATGGGCAATGATATTTTTGAGGGTACCGACCATCTGGCAGTTTGTAATATACCAACCGGTCTCAAGGAAATGGGAGAGGGGTGTTTCAAGGGTGTAAAGTTTACATCAGCTGAAATCCCGGAAGGCATTAAGGTTTTGCCTTATGGAGTTTTCGATTTTTGTGTTAATCTTGCAACTGTAAAACTACCTATGTCGCTGGAGGAGATAGGCGCTTATTGTTTCAGTTATACAAAAATACAGTCGGTATATTTGTCGAAAAATCTCAGGAAAATAGGTAATTATGCCTTCAAGAATTGCAAGTCACTGAAAAGCATTACCGTTGATGCAGCTGATGTTCCGGATATGGGTGAGGATGTATTTTGGGAAGTTTCCAACAGTGTTAGAGTTACCGTACCCGCCAGCAGCAAGGCTAAATACAAGCAGCATCCGCAGTGGAAAAGCTTTGTAGGAATAAGGGATTAAGCCAAGTTTATAAAGGCAGAATTTGTGCTGATAGTGCAAATTCTGCTTTTTTTTATTTTTTTCAGCTGAAATAATACCAATTATTTGCTCTTCTAATTGCCACACTTTCAAGCGGAAGAAAAATATTTTGAAAAAACATTCAAAAAGATTTTGCAAACCCGAAAAACCGCCATACCTTTGCAACGCAAAACGAAACAAACGAACATTGAAAAAGCGGTGATTGTTAATGAAAAACAAAAGATTTTCGAATTAACAATTAATTAACACAAAAAAGTTTGGCGGTTACGAAAAACCTCCTTAACTTTGCACCGCAAACGAATCGCAGGATTCACTAAGTTGAGTATCGTAATTCGGATTTCGTAATTCGTAATTATCTCAACGACGCTATTTGAACATAATGACAGCAAGCACAAGGCGTAAAAATTAATACAAGGAACTAGGTTGGCGTAGCCAACCGAAGTACGACCCCTGAAACAGTCAATCGAAGAACTCCGAGAAATAAAAATTTTATACAACGAAGAGTTTGATCCTGGCTCAGGATAAACGCTAGCGGCAGGCCT
>JAZQPB010000233.1:0-11267 GCA_045628165.1 Bacteroidales bacterium
AGTAGTCTGATACACAATACAACGGTAAACACAAGTGGAGGCAGTTGCTTTGGCAATGTGCTGCTGGAGTCTATTGTGGATTCTCACGACGACAGCGTAATAATCTGCAATCCTTCAGATTTCTCGATTGTTACACTTAACCTGGCGGCCGCGCAGTTTCTCTCGGTATCCAAGCACGAGGCACTGGGCAGAGATTTGTTCAGCATAATGCCTATCGCGCTATCAGCTGACTACCATGCCGAATTTCAGTCACTTATGGAAGACGGCGATAAGGTGGTGGAGCATATTATCAGCTCGCGCGACGATTCTACCTACAATCTGAAGGCCAGCAAATTCGGCGAAAACATTATTCTCGTAATCAAGAACGCGGTGGGCCGCACCGAGCATATCGAGGAGACCAATTTCAGGATGCTCTTCGAGAATATGTCGTCGGGCTTCATTTTCCTGAAAGCCGTTTCCGACGAGGCCGGCAATATCGTAAACCATCAGATTCTGGATGTGAACTCCACATTCGAGATTTTCTTCAATATGGAGAGGGATGCGGTGCTTGGCCAGAACATCACCGATGTAATCTCCGGTTTCGACGAGTCGTGGGTCAAGATTTTGGCCAAGTCAGCTAATACAGGTTATTCGTATTCAGGCAATTATCATTACGAGAAGAAAAACAAGCATTTCGAGGTGCGTACGTATTCGCCCCGCAAGGGTTTCTCCGCCGCCGTTTTCAACGACATCAAGCAGGAGATGGAGATCCGCAACGACCTCATGATAAAGAGCGAAATCTCCAAGGCGTTTGCCATTGGTCACGATATAAGCGTGTATAATGTGGTGCTGGAGCTTGTGCTCAAGAACACCGACAGCCGCTACGGTTTTATAGGCTATGTGGTGTCCGGAGGTAAGGTTCTCTGTCTGTCACGCATGGACGACAATCTGCCTCTGTCGGTGGATATCCACAACGACGAGCTGTTCCCTATTGTATCGGGCACCACGGTGGGCAAGTGCTACGAATCCAAGAGGCAGGAGACTGATGCCAATGTGGACAACCACTCCCTGGTGATGGCTACTCCTGTAATAGACGATATGGGCAATGTAATCGGTTTTATAGGGTCGGCCGATCCTTCCACCGCTTACGGCACCAAGGCCAGGAATTTTGTTCAGAGTCTGGCCGACTATATATCTCCGCTCATGACATCCGAGATCAGGGAGCGAAACTACAAGCGCGAGCTCGTGGAGGCCAAGGAGCGTGCCGAGGCCAATGAGCGCCTCAAGACCACGTTTTTAGCTAATATCTCTCATGAGATACGTACTCCTATGAACGGAATCTGCGGTTTCAGCGAGCTTCTGGCCAAATCCGACAATCTGTCGCCCAAGCAGCGCAAGTTTGTGGATTTCATTATCAAGTCCACCAAGCAGCTTCTGCACATCGTGGAGGATATCATGGATATGAGCAAGCTGCAGACAGCCCAGGCCAAGGTAAACCTATCAGCTGTAAATATAAACAAGATGCTCGACGAGGTGTATGCGGAGACGCTTCAGCTGGCCGAGGAAAAACACATCTCTCTCGATGTGTATACCTCGCTGTCCGACGATGAGGCTACCATCAGCACCGATTATTACAAGACCAAGAAGATAATTACTTGCCTGGTATCCAACGGCATCAAGTTTACAAATATCGGCGGTGTGTCGTATGGCTACAATCTTGAGGGCGATTATATAACATTCTTTGTGGAGGATACCGGCATTGGAATCCGCAAGGAGCTTCACGACGGAATATTCTCGTCGTTCCGTCAGGCCGAAAACGCCATGGAGCGCAAGTACAATGGCGCAGGAGTTGGTTTGTCGATAAGCAAGGGCTTTGTGGACCTGCTTGGCGGACAGATCTGGCTGAGCTCGGCACCTAACGAGGGCTCTACTTTCTATGTAAAACTCAAATACTGCAAGGCCTGAAAACGTGTTTCCGGGGCCTGATTTTCTGTTTTCCTATCCGTTATTGTTTATATTAATTACAAATAAGTAAGCAATTAATAAAATCTTAAAATTGGATTAAGGTTATCTAAAAATGTGTAGTATATTATGATATACATTTGTTATTTATAATAAACTTTCTAATTTTACTAATAGTAATACAATTATTATAGATTTATATAAGTTGATTCCATTTGGTAAAATATGCCTTACTATCAGGTTCTGAAAATTTGTTCACATAAAAAAAACTCCCCAACTTTGCATCGTCATTGAAAGAGATGACAAGTATGAACCAATTTACTTTTTTATGAAAAAATTATTTATGGCTTTGGTGATGGTACCAACACTTATTATGTCAGTCCCGGACAATAAGTTGATGAGTGTGAAATACGATGAAGACAAAGCCTTTAAAAAGCTTGCCGGAAATTTTGACGTAGATTACTGTCTTGATTTGCGCGACGGGCAAGAGAACGAAAAAGCGATTGATTTTATCAAACATCACGAAGGTTATGCCAACGGCAACGCATATTACTGCGTTTCGGGCAAACTGACTATCGGCTACGGCCACGTAATTATGGAAGGTGAGAGTTTTCCTGAGCACATCACAATGGAGGAGGCCGATCAGCTGCTCCGCGATGATTTCAGAAAGGCCCGCAAGCTTGCCGACAAGATTTACCCTGATATGAAGGGCGGCAGAAAGGTAGCTATCACTCATTTTATCTACAGCAAAGGCATTGGCGCTTTTCTAAAGAGCGGTCTCAAGAGGCAGATAGACGCCAATGGCAATGTTGACGAGGAATTTGCTAAGTGGTGCTATTTCAAGAGTGCCAAAACCGGAAAAATGGTATATTCTAAGGTAGCGGCCAAGATCCAGAAATGGGAGGCCGAGATGTGGCACGCCGACGACGACATCTATCTCCGCGGCGGCCTTATCTGATAATCTCTATTAGGTGCAATTTAGTTTTATATAGTTGCGATTTTCTTCCCATTGATAGAGGGACATAAAATGGGAGTTACAAGGATTTTGCAACAGTTTTCAATGAAAAAGAGCGTCGGGCAGCAATGTCCGGCGCTCTTTGTCTATATTATATAAGGTGTGGTTCTTTTCTATTCTGTAACCTCGTAGATCCAGAAATTATTCAGTATTACATCGTTGTGGATGTTGGTGTACGATCCGGTGATTGTTCCCTGTTTTACAGTGCGCTTGCCACGGTCCTCTATCACGATGGTGAATGGGATGGTGGTGGACGACAGGTTCATTTTCCTGTTGAGTCCGCAGCAGTGGATTGTAATCTTGTATTTGCCCGGATTGGCCTTGCTCCAGAATACATTCTCCTGAGGGTCGGTGCGTGCCTTCTCCGGCTCGTTGGTTGCGTTCTGGTTGGCGTCGATATCGAGAGTGCCCACAGAGTTGCCGCAGGTGCGTCTCAGGTTTCGGGGGCCTATCTCGTTGCCGCATGGGTCGGTTACGTAGATATCAAGGTCGGCCTTGCAGTTCCAGCTCAGGTTTATTCTCAGCTCACCCTTCTGTCCGCGGAGAGGCGGTGTGGGCGGATCCTGCTGTGGAGGGTCCTGACGCTGTGGCGGTTTGGGCGGCTCGGGTGGCTTGGGCTTTTCTATTGGGCGCAGATACATTGTGCGCTGTTCGCTGTCCATGGCTATGAACTGCTCCACTGTAAATCCTGTCTTTGTGGTGTCGTGGTAGCCGGTTTTCTTAGCCAGCAGATGCATCAGGCTCGATAGCCTTACATTCTGGAAAGTGGCCACGCCGTTGCTGTTGGTGCTGGCGTTCAGTGTCTGGCTGCCGTCCAGTGTAAGGGTTACGGTGGCGCTTGGCAGAGGCTTCTTGGTCTTCAGGTCCTTTACTATTACGCTTACGTCGCCCTTGAGAGGCTCAAGACGGAGTCGGCGGTCCTGCTCAGGCATGTTCTTGATGTTGTCGACCTCGCCGGAAATCTGGTCGTCGCGGTATCCGGCTTTCGATGCCTTTACCGTAACCTTGCCGCAGGCCGGCACTCCGTCTATGGTGAACTGTCCCGACTGGTTGGTTGTGGCGGTTTTCTCGGTTCCGTCCTCCAGGATTATAGTTACGTCGGCATTGGGCAGAGGCTCGTTGTTGTCGCGGTCCACCACAGTCATTGTTAGCGATGTGGTCTTGTTGCCCAATGTTACAGTGTTGATGTCCTCCTTTACGAATTTCTGGTAGCTGAAACGTGCCGCGATGCCAGCGCATCCGTTTTCGCAGATGGCGTCGAGCGAGTCGCTTCCGGCAAAGAGGTAGTGCCACAGAGGCTCCGATATATCGTCGATATGGATTATTCCTGCGCTGTCGGTGTTGCGGCTTACGGTTTTGTCGTTGTGCGATCCAAAGGTGGAAACCTCTGGATATATTACAGTTGCGGGATTGCCGGCCACGTGTCTAAGCGTTCCGTTGTCCTGTTTCTCAAACTGTATTTTCAGGTCTCTCGGTATGGGTATCAGCAGTATCAGCGGTATCAGCAGAAGAAGAATCCACCAGGGGAATTTCTTCTTCTTTACCACCAATACAACCTCGCTGTCCTCGTAGCCGCTGGTTGCTGTTACTGTGTTGCTCATTTTTGTTTGTCTTTTTTAGTTTTTCTTATTGCAGCTGATAGCATTATTACGGCAAGGTAAACTCGTAGAACAGATAATCATCATCTTGATATTCTGTACTAGGTGCAATCAACTTTGACTTTGGCATTTTGCCTGGCACGTCTATTCGGTTGTTGCCGTAGATTATCGTAAGATTGAAATCTGTTTCCTCTACGTTTTCACTCTCGCGTTTCCCGTTTTTCCAGCCTAATACCACAACATAGTACTTTCCGGGAGATGCTTTTACTTTCCAGTGAATATTCTCCTGAGGTCTGTCGGTTATTTTGCTTGGGTCATATTCCGAAGAACCTGTAGCGTCGTAATTGATATTGTTGGCGTCCACATCCAGTTCACCCACATTTCCATTGCAGGTTTGTTTCCTCTGGCCGAAAGAGATAGCCTGGTTGCATGGGTCATATACCTTAAGGTCGAGGTCGTTCTTGTTGTACCATTGGAGATTGAAACGCAGAGCTCCGGTTTCTCCGTCAAGTGGCTTCAATACCAGGGTTCTGTCCTCGTCGCTCATGTCTGGTATGTCGGATACAGGCAGATTGGTCTTGCTGTCGGATGTGTAGTTTTTCTTGGATGCCTTTACGTTGATTATGTCGCACGACGATAGGCCGGGCACTGTTACCTTGCCGTTGGCATCCGATGTGAATTCCTTGGTGGTGGATTCGCCGTTGCGGATTATCTCCACAGTTACGGTAGCGTCTGGCAGAGGCTTTCTGGTGTCGTAGTCTATTACCGTGAATGTGGCGTCGATTATCTTGGCATCAGCTGCTATAACCTTGTACTCGCCGCGTGAATATTCCTTGTACTGGGCCATGTAGTTGGTGAGCTTGGGGCAGTTGTTGTGTGAGCTGATGTGCAGGGTGTCGCTGTCCACAAAGAGGTAATACCACAGAGGCTCGCGTACGTCATTTACCGCAAACTTGCCTTCGTTGTCGGTGGTGTCGGTGCCCGATTGTGGTGTGCGCGCGCCGAATACGCCTATGTCGTTGTAGCTGAATGATACCGGTGTCTGGCTCAGCGGGATTTCGCTGTCGCCTTCCATTATCTGGTTCAGCAGGTCTCTGTTTATTGGTATTAGAAGTATCAATGGCAGCAGCAGAAGAAGCCACCATGGCACTTGGCGTTTCATCGATACGGTTATTGTGTCGTTTCCACCTTTTGAGGTGTAGTTTACTTTTGCTTTCATTAGTGTATAGTCCTCGTTAATTGGTTACTGTGTGCTTGATTACGGTGATGGTCTGGCCAGCTGATATCTTGCCTTGCTTGTCTATTCGTCCGTTTTTGTCAACTATCGAAATATTGAAGCTGATAGGAGTCTGTGTCCACTCTCTCCACTTGAAACATACTACCTTGATTGTGTATGTTCCTGGTGTGGGTTTTAGCCAGTAGCAGTTTTCCTGCGGACGGTTTGTGGTGCCGAACAGCGCGTTGGCGTCCAGGTCTAGATTTCCGGTTCCGCCGTTGCAGGTGGCCTTGCGCTTAGAGTAGAAAATCTCGTTGCCGCATGGGTCTATCACGTGGAGGTCGAGGTCGGTCTTGCAGTACCACTGGAGGTTTACACGGAGGTCGCCGCTCTCGCCCTTCAGGTCGTCCTGCTGGTTGTTGGATGGCGGTGGTGGGGGAGGAGGCGTGTTTTTGGTGAGCGGTATTGTGCGCGATGCCTGGGTGTTGAGGTCGTCGAGGGTCTTGTTTTTCACCTTGGTGCTGTTGGTGCTGTAGCCCGGCTTGCTGGCCACTATCGAGATCTTGTCGGTGCTCATTATTCCGTTTACAATGAATTCGCCCTTGCTGTTGCTGTATTCGGTTGCTATCAGCTGGCCGTTTTTGTATATGTCGTTCTTTACGCCCTCCAGCACATTGTTGCCGTCGGTGTTTATGAATACGAGCGACTTGGTGAGCGGTCTCAGGTACATTGTGCGCTCGTCCTCGCTCAGGTTCATGAACTGGGCCACGGTGTAGCCTTCCATGGTGGTGTCGGCGTATCCGGCCTTCGATGCGGTGAATTTCAGGCTGCTGGTTACTCTCAGCGAGTCGAATGTGCCTACTCCCACTCCGTTGGTGTTGGTCTTCAGGGTCTGGGCCGATCCGTCTACCTCCAGGCGCACAGTGGCGTCGGCCAGCAATGTCTTGGTTTCCAGGTTTTTCACTATCACCTTTACGGTGCCCTTCATTGGTCTCAGGTGGAGGGTTTTCTCGTATTCGCTCATATTGCTGATATCGAACAGCGAGGCCTCGAGGGTGTCGTTGTGGTAGCCCTCGCGCGATGCTACTATCCTCACCGATCCGCAGGCGGGCATGTCGGTAATCTCGAACTCGCCCGATACGCCCGATGTGGTGGAGCTCTCCTGGTTGCCGCCGTTTGTTATTCTTATTATCTGTATGTTGGCGTCGGGCAGAGGCTGATTGTCGTCGGCATCTGCCACCTTTAGGATTTCGTCTCTTGATACAGCGCCGAGCTGGAGCTGCTTGTATTCGTCGGATTCAAACTCGTTGTACTTGAAACCGGCATTATTGAGGGCGTAGCATCCGTTGCCGCAGGTGGCAAAGAGCGAATCGCCCGCGCCTCCAAACAGGCGGTACCACAACGGCTCCGATACTTCCAGAATCTCCATCTTGCCCTCTGTGGATGTGGTGTCGGATACGGTGGTGGGAGTCTTGGTGCCGAAAGTGGATACGGCCGGATATACAGCTGATGCCGGGGCCAGTGATACAGGTATGCTGGCCTGGTCGATGAACTGCATCCTGATATCCCTCTTTACAGGAATCAGGAGAATGAGTGGCAGCAGAAGGAGCAGTATCCACCAGGGAAATTTTTTCCTCTTCACGGTGATTACCACCTCGCTGTCGGTATCGGTGGTGGTGGCTGTTATAGAATTGCTCATAGGTAGATTAGGGATTAGAGATTAGAGGATATGGTTTAAAGTTTAGAGATTAGAGATTAGAGATTAGAGATTGGAGTGGAGCTGATATCTCTCCTCTCTAAACTCTAATCTAAATATTATGCTACAAGTGCGGCGGCGCCGAGTACTGCTATGTTGGTGCCCAGTAGAGCTGATGGCAATACTTTCACCTTGTTTCTGAATACCGGGAGCATGTACTGTTCCATGTATTTCTTGGTGGCGTCCACTATCAGCTCCTTGGCGTTGGCCAGTCCGCCGAATATGAAGATGGCCTCGGGGCTTATCACCGTGCAGAGGTCGGCAAGCCTGCGTCCAAGCACATCGGCTGTGTAGTCGAAACACTTGAGTGCCAGCTGGTCGCCTTCCATGGCGAATGTGTAGATGTCCTTGCTTGTAAGCTGGCTGAATGGAATATCCCTCATCTTGGATGGCGCATTGTATTTCGCCATCAGCTCAAAAGCCGTACGCTTGATTCCTGTGGCCGATGCGTAGGTCTCCAGGCATCCCTGACGGCCGCATCCGCACTCCCTGCCGCCCGCAATGGCTTCCGAGTGGCCGAACTCTCCGGCAAAACCGTCGGCGCCGTATACCAGGCTGCCGTTTACCACCACGCCCGATCCCAGGCCGGTGCCGAGGGTTATCATCACGAAATTCTTCATGCCCTTGGCTCCGCCGTACACCATCTCGCCTATGGTGGCCGCCTTGGCGTCGTTGGTTACCACTATCTTGCAGTCGAAGTGGCGTTTCAGTTCGTCGGCCAGCATCACCTTGCCCTTCCATGGGAGGTTGGGCGCCATCTCGATAGTGCCGTTGTAGAAGTTGCCGTTGGGCGCTCCTACTCCTATACCCGACAGCTGCACGTCGCCGCACTTGGCCAGCAGGTTGTTGATGTTGGATGTGAGGGCCGATATATAGTCGCTGAGTTCCACATACTTCTGTGTGGGTATTGATGTCTCGGCGAGGATCTGTGCATCCTCTGTTACTACGCCCATTGCGGTGTTGGTGCCGCCGATGTCGATTCCAACTGATACTTTTCTCATGATTTTTAGCTTGTGTGTGAATATTGTTAGTTTATTATAATTTGTGAACGTAAAGGTACAAAAATTATTAAAACGCAGTAATGTTTTTTATATTTTTTATGTTTTTTTATTTATATAAGGTGTGGCGTCTTCGTTCAGGGTTGTTTCAGCTGATGGCGGTATATAATTTTAACACTTTTTAACTGTATTAGCTGAAACCTTTTTGAAAACACGACGTATAAGTGGGTATAAAAAACATAATTACTAACATAAAAACTAAGGAGGACTGCCTATAAGATTGAGAGCTACACGTTACTAACTAAAACACACGTACATCATGGTATATACAGAATTGAAAGACCAGGAGCTCATCAACCTCTTTATAGCCGAGGGCGATGACAATTGCATAAAGACCCTCTTCGAGCGTCATAAAAGCAAGGTGTTCACATATATAATGCTCAACGTAAAGGACCGCGAGCTGGCCGAGGATATCTTCCAGGAGACTTTTATCAAGGTGATAAAGAGCCTCCGCAAGGGCAGATACATGGACAAGGGCATATTCCTCTCATGGGTAGTGAGAATAAGCCACAACCTCATAATCGACCACTACCGCCGCGAGAAGCACCTCAAGATCACATCGAGCGATCAGAGCGAGGCCGACCTCTTCAACAGCAAGAAGTTTGCGGAGAGCAATATTGAGGACAAGATGGTACAAAACCGTATAGAGTTTGAGGTAAGGCAGCTCATCAACGAACTTCCCGACGACCAGAAGGAAGTAATCCTCCTGCGCCACTACGGCGAAATGAGTTTCAAGGAGATTGCGGAGCAGACAGGCGTGAGCATCAACACCGCCCTGGGCCGCATGAGATACGCGCTCATCAACCTGCGCAAGATGATAGAGGACAGAAACCTGTCGCTCTACGCATAATTACGGAATTAGTTTTTTAGGTACAGATATATAATACCTATATGTCTCGCCCCGCTGGATGTGCCGCACCGATATGGCCATATCCGGCGGGGCGAGGTGTTTTTATGCTTTTTATATTTTGCCGCATCGTTTTTTTTAATAATTTTGGCACGTTAATTAAATTGTATTAGCTGAAATAAAAACTTGGATATGAAGATGAAGAATACCGGCAGAACAATATCTGCATTCAGATTGCTCATTATTATCATGGCGGCCATGATGCCATGCGGCGCATTGGCCCTGCAGGGCGATGTGGCCTACATGGCCGCGCGTATGCTGGGCACAGGCATATCGGTGCGCCTGGGCGGAGAGCCTGCCGAGCAGGACAAGGTGGCGGAATACATGGAAGCATCCCGGCAGGGGCGCACCGACCAGCAGTACTGGCATTTCGATTTTGTGTGCGACGGCTATTACGACGCCGAGGTCTCCTGCTACAAGCGCAACGACGGCAGGTGCCTGGTGCTGCACACCATAAGTACGCTATCAGCTGATAGCAAATACACGCTCCACAGCGCCAGCTGCTACATATTCGACGGCCGCAAGCTCTATCCCGTAAAGGAGCTGCCCTGCAATATGCCCATCTGCGACGCCGATTTCGCCAACGGCCTGGGAATGTATTATTACATGACCGGCGGAGGGCAGGCCGACGATTGGCAGAAACTGCAGGCGCCGTCCAATATAGAATACCGCACCCTCACCGAGCGCAGCCTGGCCGTGCTCGTGCACGACGGCACACCCGGCCACAGGATTGTGGAGCTGGCATGGAACGGCGACAAGTTTATGAAGCGCCCCGGAAAGATGCAGCTGATAAACGCCACCGACCTGGGAGGAGTGGCCATAGGACAGCCTCTGCCAAAGGACGGCGACCTGGGCGACGTGCGCGTGGTCACCATCAACGACAACACATTCTACATCCGCCAGGGCTCCATCGACATAGCCCGCGTAGATACCAAGAAAGACCTTGTATCGTGCATCACCATAATGTCGCCTGACTACTGCACCGAGCACAAGCTCTCGGTGGGCGCGCCCATCGACCCGGGCTCCAAGATATTTGCCTCGCGCCTGGGCAGCGATGTATTTGTGGATCAGCAGGGTAGGCAATACCGCGTGGACGCCAACAACATCTGCCGCGAGATTGTGATAAAACAGTGACAAACAACATATTAAATATCAAGAACTACAAACATGAAGAAATTCCTAATTCCAGCTTTCGCGCTCATGATGATGGCATCGTGCGGAGGCAACAAGGGCGGCGCGGCTGACAGCAGTGCAGCTAATGGAGCAGAAAAATCCGAGGCTCCCGCTGTATCGGCCGAGCCTTCAGCCGAGCAGGTTAAGGCCGTGTGGGCCAGCTACATGGACGACAACACCACTCTGCCTACCGTATTTGCCAAGTACGACATCGACAAAGACGGCAAGCCCGAGTACATCCACTGGCGCAAGGACGAGCCAATTATGACTATCTGCACATTCGACGCCAAGGCCGGCCTCACACTCGTGGCCGCCAACAATTTTGAGCCAAAGGAGCTCGTAATAGTAAACGGCGCCGGAGTACGCGAGGGCATTGGCACCATGACATTCCAGCAGGAGACTTTCGCGGTAATCAAGGACAGCAAGCTCGCCGGAATATATTACTGGACAGCTGATGTGGACGAGGATCCAAGCAAGTTTATGAGAGCCGACGCCATCCGCACACAGGGCAAGGAGGTAAGCAAGGCCGATTTCGACGCGGCCACCAAGGCTTTTGACGGCAACACATCTGAGCTGAGTTTCGACGATCTGGAGTGGCAGGAC
>JAZQPB010000234.1:0-3676 GCA_045628165.1 Bacteroidales bacterium
AAGAAACTTGGTGACAGCCAGCGAGTACTGAGCGTCGGCCACCGTTGTGAACTGCTTGTTGATAACGCGGTTCTCAAGGAAGAGGTCGGCGTAACGCGATATCAGGTAATAGAAATAATCCTCGTGTTTCTTGATTACCGATTCCACTTTTGCGGAATCCACGCCTGCAAAACTGCCCACCTCACGGAGAAACTTGCTTGTCTCGGTGGCGCCAACGGGCAGTGTGCGGTAATGCAGGAATGGAGTTCCGAATTTCTTCTCCATTTTCCTGACGTTCTGCAATCCCACCCAGGGCGACACCAAGAGGTTGAACTCGGCCTTGGGTATCAGGTCTATATTCTTGATTCCGTTTCCATAGCCGAAAATCACGTTTGGTGTAAGACCCAGTTCCTCAATAAGTTTAGATAGTTCGCGGTAGTTGCCCAGCCAGAAGAGGTCCTGATACGGAACGTCGGCCCAGATATTCACGAGGCCTTTCTGTTTGGTATCAGACGGCTCCAGATATTGATCCACAATAGCGTCTATCACCTGTTCGTGACCCTTGTAGTTGTTGCCCTTGAAACCTGCCGTGGAGGCGTAGATTACGGGCTTGGACGCGTCGGCAAACTTCGAGACCACCTCCTCGGTGTCGTCGCCCACAATCTGCGGAATACAGCCCGTGAGCACCACGTAGAGGTCGGCGTCAATCACCTTGAGGGCGTTCTCTATTGTGGTTTCCAGTTTCTTGACACCGCCAAACACCACGTCCTTCTCGTTGATACTGGTGCAGGGGAAAATGTTGGGCGAGAAATATCCCGAACTTCCGGTGGATTCCGAAAGTTTTTGGGCACAGCCCGGACCCGAGTGCAACACTGGCAATGCCCTGTCGATTGCCTGAACGGTCTGCATTGCGGCCAATGCGCATTTGTATCTTTGCTTGTCTAATATCTTTGCCATTATTTTGCCTCCTCTAAGAATTTGTCAACATTTTGCTCGTACCACCATTTGGTGTATGGAAGTTTGGTTCGCGCGGCCAGGTTCTTCTCGAAACTGCGGTTCTTTATGGTATCCACTATGGTCTTGGCGAATTCCAGTGTGTGCTTGTATCCGAAAATCATATACTCGTCGGCCACGTAAATCGCTGGTGTGCCGTTCTTTATGGCCCAAACGGTGGATCCAGGGTGACGGCTCAGGTACATATCGGGCTTGTACTTGTTCAGGATATTCATCACCTCGTAGTTTTGTTGGTCGGCCACTGAGGCTTCAAAATCTATGTTGCTGTCCAGCAAATACTTCATCGAGGGAGGTACGTCACCGTTCTCGTATTTCTTGTCGTAGTGCCAGGCCAGAGCCCACACCACCTTGATACCCAACTCGTTGAGCACTCTCGAAACCTCGAATGTATATCCCGGCCCCATACCGAGCACGGCGGTGAGTCCCTTGAGTTCTTTCTTCACCTCCTCAATTTGAGGGAGATAGATAGCGCGCTGTTCCTCAATGTATTTCTCAACCTTATCTAAACGGTTGGTTACCTTGCCGATCTCGCGGAGCCAGGTCTCGAAACCCACTATTCCGCACTGGTTGATACTGCGGACGTATGGCACACCGAATTTCTCCTCGAGGGCGTTGCCGAGGTAGTTGCCCAAAGTTCCACATATACAGGTGGTTGCCAAGGCTTCCGACAAGTGCTCCAACTCGTCCACGGTGCTGTTGCAGTAGAGGAAGGTGGGCTCCAGGTCAAAATTCTTGAAAATCTCGATAATCTCGGGCCTTGCGCTCTCAAAGAAGTTCTTGAAATTTATCTTGTTGGTGCTGATACCTTCACGTTTTGGTTTCACGATTCCCTGAAGCACGGCGTGGTCTGATATGTCGAAACCTGTAGCCCAGATTCTCGACTTGAAGCCCTCGCAGTGAACGGCAATCACGGGAACGTCTATCTCCTCTGATACCTCCTCCACAATGCTGTCGATATCCTCGCCGATAATACCTGTGGCACAACTACTTGATACGAAAATTGCCTTGGGCTGATACCGCTTGTTTACCTCCAGGATAATCTTGCGGAGGGCCTCGGTAGATCCGAAAATGGTGTCCTTCTCGTTCATATCGGTGCCCACATAAATGGTGCTGGAGGTTACGCCACGTTTCTTGGCCATTACCTTCGACATATAGTAGGCCACACTACTTGTAACCGAACAGCCCGAGGGTCCGTGGTGGATAACTGCAACGTCTCTGATAGCGGCCAACTGCGACAATCCGCACATAGAGAGACAGGTGCTTGACTGCGAGAAACAACGCGAACAGCCCTTCAGCGTTCCGCATTCGGTCTTGGTAGCCAAGTCTTTCAATGAACCTATGTAGCCCGTAATGGATCCAATCCTGTTCTCACGGGTTCCAAGGTTCGAGGTATTTAAGTTTATTGACATCGTTTGGGGATAGTTTAAAGTTGAAAGTGTAAAGTTGAAAGATGAGAGTTTAGAGATTAGAGTTTAGAGATTAGAGATTAGAGGACGCGCCTCGTAATTCGTAATTCGTAACTCGTAATTAAACAACCTCTTCATTAAACAAATTGGTGGAGAGATAGCGGAGGCCGGTGTCGGGGAAGATTGCGACAATCTTTTTGCCCTTGTTTTCGGGACGCTTTGCCAACACAGTTGCGGCAAACAATGCGGCTCCCGACGAAGCGCCTATCAGAATTCCGTCGCTCTTGGCCACCTCACGGGCGGACTTGTAACCCTCAAGAGCCTCCACCTTGATAACCTCGTCGAAAATATTCCTGTCGAGGGTAGAAGGTATCACGTTATCAGGCACACCCACAAACGGATGAACACCCGTAATCTCCTCGGCAGGCAGAGGAACCTCGTCAGAAGGCAACGATTTTGGTCCGGGCTGAACACCAACAATCTTGATATCAGGATTCTGAGACTTCAGAAACTGACCCACTCCCGACAGAGTGCCTCCCGTGCCCACGCAAGCCAAAAAGATATCCACCTTGCCGTCGGTATCCTCCCAAATCTCGGGGCCCGTGGTACGGCGGTGAACTCCTGGGTTGGCGGGATTAGAGCACTGGTCCACAAACACAACGCCTGTTTCCTTGGCTATCACATTGTTTTTCAGTGCTTCTATCGCGGCCACAAAATCGCCGTTGGTCTCCTCAAGAGTCTTGGCAATGGTGGGCTCCTCGGTAAGTTTTATGGTTTTGCCTCCAAAAGCCTTTATTACCTTGAACCTCTCCTCCGAAACCTGATCCTGAATATAAACCCTGAACGGATAACCCTTGGCGGCGGCTATTGCGGCCAGGCCGATTCCAGTGTTTCCGCTGGTAGTCTCCACCACGGTATCACCGGGTTTCAGACGGCCAGATTCTTCGGCGTCCTCTATCATCGCGAGGGCAATCCTGTCCTTAACGCTCTGATTGGGATTAAAATACTCCAGTTTGCCGATAATATCAGCCTCCAGGCCGTGCTTCTTGGCATACCCGTTAAGTTGTAGAAGCGGAGTCCTTCCCACAAGTTCTGTAATTGATTGATGAATGTTTGGCATAGTATTTTTAGTTTAAAGTTTAAAGTTTAAAGTTTAAAGATTAGAGATTAGGGTTTACCTCTGATGCTATCGTTTTCCCCACCCTTGGTGGGAATCAATCTTGTTGTAATAGAATGTAATTTTCTGAAGCGCCTCTTCCACGGGGCAACTTACGTCG
>JAZQPB010000235.1:0-3917 GCA_045628165.1 Bacteroidales bacterium
GCATATCAGCCGTATCTACATCAGTCGCGCCACTCGTTTGCATTCATGATGAGCCGTGGCCACATAATGCTCTCCAAGGATTCGGTATACAAGATTTTCTTCTCGCTGATGACCGATTTCGACACCGTGGATGTGCGACGCTACATCAAGTTCCGTTACATTTTCCCCGATGTGGATTCGTTTGATGTGCACGTGGGCAGCAAGCCTTCCGACGACTGCCTCATCGATGTGGAAGGCAAGGCCGTATATCCGTTCACTCAATACATCAACCGCCGCTACGACCTCGTTTTCGTCAACGAGCTCAGGTCGTCGTTCTGGGGCTACGGCACCTGCCTGGCCAGTCCCAACGCTCCGGCTGTCCGCACATATTTCGCCGACAAGATTCCCGAGCTCCCGTACCGCGATACACTGGGCCACACCCACAAGGAGACTCTCTGCGGATACGTGCCCAACGACCACGGCGAGGACTGGAACGATTTCTCCAACACAATGCTCGGCATGGACGACAACTGGCAGTTCCCGATGTACATCAATTACGACAACAAGCTCGGCTACGGAGTCAGCAATCTCCAGCCCGGCAGCCTCTACAAGTTCCGCCTTCAGAACGGACGCTACGTAATGGTGAAAGTTCTCGCACAGCAGAACGTAGGCTTCCCCGACTGCCAGGTGGACCTCAGAATTTTCTATCAGAAATAAAAAAGTACCTTCCCATTTCCTGGGTGATATCACCGTACTGAATGGCTTTCTTGGGGCATCGGTGAATGCAGGCAAGGCATTTCACACAGTGTCCAAGCCATTCGGGACGGTTTTCTTTCAGCCTGATATTGTGCTCGGGGCAGTTTTTCTCGCAGAGTCCGCAGCCGATGCAGGTATCGTCGGCGTGGAATTTCTTGTCGCCCATTGTCAGCCACATGAACAGCGGATACACAATTCTTCCCTTCAGGAAAGGCTTTGTTCCTGCCACGTATCGGTCAAACTTTCCGCCGTTCATCACGGCCTCGGCTATCTTTGGAAGCTCGGCCTCAGCTGTCTCCAGCTTCTGTTTTGCGAGCTCGTCGCTGTCGGTGCCGAAACCCTTCATTACTATATAAGTGTTAGGCATCTGCACCGAGCAGATGAAATTGAACTTTATTCCGTTTTTCCCGAGAAGCTCCTCGTACTGCTCACGCGCCTTTCCGCAGTTGTCGCCGCATACGCAGATACCGAAAACCTTGTTTCCATTGTAGCTGATACGTACTTTCTTCAAGAACCTTCTCATAGTCTTGGCCAGTCCCCATGAGTGCACGGGGCATACAAAACCGAGAATCTCGCTATCCGGCACATTTATATTAATATCCTTGCCCGATGTTACATCCTCGTAATAATCGGCCACGTTTTTGGTCTGCTGGCCCGTAAGCTCAGCCATCCTCTCGGCTATGTGCTTCGAGTTTCCCGTTCCAGAAAAATAAAAAATCATAGTTTCAATCGTAATTTTGTGATGCGCAAATTTACAAAAAATTGTTTTTATTACTATATTTGCGACGAAAAATATAATTGTCAATAATGGAACGCGGATTAAACGGATAGCGTTCCGTTTAAAATCACAACAAAATGACCAAGCAAGAAATTCAAAATAAGATACTTCAGCTCCGGGAGTTCATCAACAGGTGCAACTACAATTATTATGTATTGTCGGCTTCCGATGTCTCCGACTACGAGTTCGACCAGAAACTCCGCGAGCTTCAGGACCTCGAGACAGCCAATCCCGAGTTCGACGACCCCGATTCGCCAACCCACCGCGTAGGCAGCGACCAGAACCAGGAATTCCAGCAGGTGGCTCACAAGTATCCGATGCTCTCTCTCGCCAACACATACAGCGAGGGCGAGCTCCGCGATTTCGACGCCAGAATCCGCAAACTGATTCCCGGTGTCGACTTCAAGTATTCGTGCGAATTGAAGTTCGATGGAACCTCAATATCACTCACTTACCGCAACGGCCGATTAGTGCAGGCGCTCACACGCGGCGACGGCAAAAAGGGCGACGATGTCACCAACAATGTACGCACAATAAAATCGGTTCCGCTGAAACTCTCAGGAAAGGACTATCCCGAAGAGTTCGAGATCCGCGGCGAGATTCTCCTGCCTCACGATTCCTTCAACAGGCTTAACGCCGAGCGTCTCGAAATCGGTGAGCCTCCGCTGGCCAACTGCCGAAACGCCGCATCAGGAACCCTGAAAACCCAGAATTCGGCCACGGTGGCCAAGCGCGGTCTCGACTGCTATCTCTACTATCTCCTCATGGATGAATTGCCCACCGATTCGCATATCAGCAACATGAACATTGCGCGCAACTGGGGATTCAAGGTCTCGGAAAATATGGCCGAGGCCCGCTCCATCGACGAGGTATGGAAATTCATCGAATACTGGGACCATGAGCGCGAGAATCTTCCCTACGACATCGACGGAATAGTAATAAAGGTGGACAGCATGGAGCTGCGCGATCAGCTGGGCTTCACTGCCAAGACACCGAGATGGGCCATCGCCTACAAGTTCAAGGCCGAGGAAGCCGCCGCCGAGCTTCTCTCCATCGATTATCAGGTGGGGCGCACCGGCGTGATAACTCCAGTGGCCAACCTTTCGCCCGTGCATCTGGCCGGCACCACAGTGAAGCGCGCCACTCTCAACAACGCCGACTTCATCCAGAATCTCGGTCTCCACGAGGGCGACACCGTTTATATTGAGAAAGGCGGCGAGATTATCCCGAAAATCACCCGTGTGGACGAAGGCTCACGCAAACCCGGTGCCACACCTATTAAATATATAACACACTGCCCCGTATGCGGCGCCGGGCTTGTACGCAATCCAGGCGAGGCCGGCCATTACTGTCCCAACTACACAGCGTGTCCGCCGCAGATTACCGGCAAAATCATCCACTTCACCACGCGCAAGGCCATGGACATCAACTGCGGAGAGGCCACCATCGAACAGCTTTTCAATGCGGGCCTGGCAGCTAATGTGGCAGATTTGTACTCCCTCACAGTCGGCCAGGTGGAAAAACTCGACCGTTTTGCAAGGAAATCAGCCGAAAACTTCATAGCAAGCCTCAAGAAATCCAAGCAGGTTCCGTTCGATCGCGTGCTATACGCCCTGGGCATCCGCTACGTGGGAGAAGGCGCCGCCAAACTCCTTGCCAAGAAGTTCAAGAACATCGACGCCATAATGCAGGCAGATGTGGAGCTGATATCATCCACCGACGAGATAGGAGAGGTGATAGCTAAAAGCGTCTATGATTTCATGCGCAACGACGCCAATCTCCAGATCATCAACAGGCTGCGCGAGGCCGGACTCCAGTTCGCCGTTCAGAACGATGGCGACGATGCTCCGCTATCAAGCAAACTTGACGGAATGAGCATCATTGTAACGGGCTCTTTCGCCACTCCCAAGCGCCGCGAGGAACTTGAGAAAATGGTGGAGCAAAACGGCGGAAAATTGCAGTCTTCGGTCAACAACAAGACAACTTTTGTGGTTGCAGGCGAAAAACCGGGCGCCTCAAAGGTGCAAAAAGCCGAAAAATTGGGCATTCCGATCATCTCGGAGGCCGATTTTCTCGCCAAATTGGCCTGAAGCTGAATATTTTGCATGTCAGCTAATATGCTGTATATCAGATAAATATATCAGCTGATAAAGTACTCTTGCAAAAAAAAGAGAAAAAAAATAAAAAATCCAACTGAAAAGTTTGCAAAATTCATTGAAAATCATTTATTTTGCACTCTATAAAGAATAAAGAAATTTTAGATAAAAAAGGAATTAGAAATGTCACGTATTTGCGAAATTACAGGTAAAAAGGTAATGAGAGGAAACAATGTTTCTCACTCTCATCGTAAGACCAAAAAAGCATTCATGCCAAACCTTCACACCAAGAAGTTCTACCTCGAGGA
>JAZQPB010000236.1:0-5722 GCA_045628165.1 Bacteroidales bacterium
CACCTTGGCATCGGTGTCCTTAATCTGCGACAGCATCAGCGGACCCATATACAGAGCCACTATCAGCAGCGGCATCAGCAGGGTAATTATAATGAAAGACTTGGATCTGGCGCGGGTTACAAACTCACGCTGTGTTATCAGCATTAACTTGTTCATGTTGTCAGTTATTGATGGTTGATACTGTTTTCAGGAAAATCTCATGCATTGTGGGTATCTGCTCGCTGAACGACCTTATCTCGGCCCGGCGGGCTATCTCCGATACTATCTGCGAGTTTGAAGCGTCATGCAGCTTCTCTATCACATACTTCACGCACTGGCCGCTGGCCACGCTGCCGACCACCCTGAAGCTCTCGCCCTGGTCCGGAATGGAGCCCTCGGTAATCACGGCCTCGTAGCGCCCGGTGCGGTGGCTGTTCTTGATAGCCTCCACATTTCCGCTCAGCACAACCCGGCTGTGGTTTATGAGCGCTATCTCGTCGCAAATCTCCTCCACCGAGGCCATGTTGTGGGTAGAGAATATTATCGTGTGGCCCTGCTCCTTCAGCTGCAGAATCTCCTGCTTCAGCAGCTCGGCGTTCACGGGGTCAAAACCCGAGAAAGGCTCATCGAATATCAGCAGGCCGGGCTTGTGGAGCACCGTGCAGATAAACTGCACCTTCTGTGCCATGCCCTTAGAGAGCTCGTCCACCTTCTTGTCCCACCACTCCATGATGCCGAACTTATGGAACCACTCCTCGAGCCTCGCCCTGGCGTCGGCCTTCGCCATTCCCTTCAGCTGGGCCAGATACATAGCCTGCTCGCCCACCTTCATCTTCTTGTACAGGCCGCGCTCCTCGGGCAGATACCCGATATCCTGCACATCGGACGGGCACAGCGGATGGCCTCCGAAAGTAACCTCGCCGCTGTCGGGCACGGTTATGCGGTTCAGTATCCTTATCAGAGTAGTCTTGCCGGCGCCGTTGGGGCCCAGCAGTCCGAAAATCTTGCCCTTGGGCACCGATATGCTCACATCCTGGAGCGCGGTGTGGGCCGCGAATTTCTTCACGATATTACTCGCTGTTACAAAGTATTCCATAGTATATAGTATTTTGGCAGCTAATATATTACATTTTCCGTGTCTTTGCAAGTTTTTTTGCATATCAGCTGATGGCGTTTTATATTGATTAATTGTTAAAATAGTTTCGATTTTAAATTAAATTCTAAAAATTTTCGACATTTTTTACACAGCTAATATCGTGGCTATCAGCTGAATAAATACTAACGTAGAAAAAATTTTTTTTCGAACGTTATTGAAATTCGAAAAAAATAATATACCTTTGTGCCGTGGCAGAAAAAAAAGCCACCGAACTAAACGAAAAGCACACACTTGTAAAATAACATGGAAATAACACGTATTTTCGATTTTCTGGACAACGCTTGTGAGAAGTTTCCAAGAAAGGATTGTCTTGTATCCAAAGTAGACGGACAGTGGCACATGGTAAGCACTGAGGAATACCGTCAGACAGCCACATACCTGGCATACGGTCTCATGGACCTCGGCATCAAGAAGGGCGACAAGATCGCCTCGGTATCCAACAACCGCCCCGAGTGGAACTACATAGACATGGCCATCGCGATGTGCGGCGCATGTCACGTGCCGGTATATCCCACCATCAGCAGCAAGGACTACGACTTTATCCTCAACCACAGCGAGGTTAAGATGGCATTCATTTCCGATGTTACCGCCTACAACAGAGTGGCCGCAGTAAAGGACAACATCAAGTCGCTGGAGAGGATCTTCTCCTTCAACGTGATAGAGGGCGTCGACAACTGGAAGACAGTTCTCGAGCTCGGCATCAGCAAGGCCGCCGAGTACAAGGACAAGCTGGAGGCCGTAAAGGCATCGGTGACACCCGACGACCTCTGCTCAATAATATACACATCAGGCACCACCGGTATCAGCAAGGGCGCCATGCTCACCCACAACAACTTTGTGAGCAACGCAACCGCCAGCTGCGAGATCCTGGGCCTCAACCACAACGACAAGATTCTCTCTGTACTGCCTCTCTGCCACGTATACGAGCGCTGCTTCATATACATGTACCAGTACCTCGGCATAGGAATCTACTACGCACAGAACCTCGGCACCATAGTATCCAACTTCAAGGAGGTGGGAGCTAATGGCTGCAACACTGTACCGCGCGTAGCCGAGAAAATCGTGGAAGGCATCATGAAGGAGGGCGCCAAGCTCACCGGCAAGGACAAGGAACTTTTCGACGAGGCCGTTGCACTGGGCCGCGAGTGGGAGCACGAGGGCAAGAGCCCTGAGTATTACGCCAGAATCAAGGAGCTCGATCCCGTATACAAGCACTGGAGAGACGATTTCTTTGGCGGAAACATGAAATTCTTCGGATGCGGAGGCGCGGCAATTTCGCCCAACCTCAGCCGTATGCTCTGGGCAGCAGGCATCAAGGTATGCGAGGGATACGGACTTACAGAGACATCGCCAGTTATCGCCCACGCATCGGTTAAGCACCACAAGTTTACATCAGTAGGCCCCGTTATCAGCAACGAGCACGTACGCATAGACGACGACGGCGAGATCCTCGTAAAGGGTCCAAACGTGATGAAGGGCTACTACAAGAACCCAGAGGCCACTGCCGAGGTGATGACAGAGGACGGATACTTCCGCACCGGCGATATAGGATACCTATCGGAGGGCAACTACCTCCACATCACCGACAGAAAGAAAGAGATTTTCAAGACATCTTCGGGAAAATACATCGCCCCGGCCATGATAGAGGGCAAGGTTAAGGAATCTCCATACATCTCCCAGCTCTGCATCGTGGGCGAAAACCAGAAGTTCGCATCAGCTATAATCTCCCCCGATTTCGACGCGCTCAAGATCTGGCTCCAGAACAATGGAACCGAATCAGCAGCCATGACCAACGAGGACGTGATAGCCAACAGCGATGTTCAGAAACTCATAGACGAGGAAATCCAGAAGGTAAACAAGACCATCGGAAAGGTGGAGCAGATAGCCAAGCATCATCTGGTGGCTGATGTCTGGGGATCGGAGACCGGCGAGCTCACACAGACCCAGAAGCTGAAGCGCAAGGTGGTGGCCACCAAATACAAGGCAATTATCGATGCCATCTACGGCATGGACCAGGCCTGCAAGTAAGATTTTAAGTTGCATTCATGATAGATAAATTGTCTGAGGGCGGATTCCGTTGCGAAAACGGATCCGCCCTTTTTCTATATGGATATGTACCATATCAGCTGAGAGCCTATATACACTATAATGAACAGATAGAAAAGTATCTCGAGCCACATTGTGCGTTTCAGGTCTTGAAAAACAGTAACATACATCATGGCCAGCGGAAGCGCGCCCATGCGCAGTATCTGTGTATTGAACTGCGGTATGTGGCACAGCGCCACCAGGAATACGTACATTATAAACATCACCCTGTACGACTGGCTGCTCACGAGGTTGAATTTTGGGTATTCGCTTATTATCATTACGCTGGCCAGCACCATTACCGCCACCTGGGCCAGCATCACGAGCACGGTATAGCGCGAGGCATGAGGCACGCTGGCGCTCATACGCTCCGATATATAGCCCGTGAGGTCCGACACATTGCCTTCCACCAGATAATACACCGCCGCGTAGAACAACACGGGTGTCACAAATCCCAGCAGAAACACCAAAACCTCGTTGCCCTTAAGCGGGCGGAAAATCATCAGCGCCACAATGCCCACTATCAGCATCACCGCGGCAGGCAGGCAAAACAGCGTGGCCACACCGAACAGCAGTCCGGCGTCAAAAACCGGGAACGTGGCATTGTCGACTCCGTGGCACGAAAACACCTTTACGAGGCCCAGCGCCAGAAATATATTAGCTATCTGCTCAGGCATCAGTGTATTGCCCGGCACCATCGACAGCGCCACAGGGATATACACAATCATGAACATGGACGGCTTGGCCCTCGTAAACTCAAAGTTGGAATTCAGGAATATTATCATGAAGGTCTCTATCAGCAGCAATACTAATGATGCTATCTGCGTACCAGCTGATATGTGTCCGCCAAAAACATGCTGATATATCGAGTTGAAAAGCGGAGAGCCGTTGAGGGGCGCCTCTATGTATTGCGATGTGGCACCCATAAACATGGAGAGCGCCATGCCCACCAGTATTAACGCTGTCGCCACCGGAACTCCTATGCCGTTCTGTTTTACTTGCTTGAGTATCATATTATGTTTATGAAAATTTTGCACTGCAAAGATATGATAATATCATTAATTTTTCTAATTTTACACCCGAAAAGAAATCTCAATTAACAAAAAGCAATATGAACGTATTACTTATAGGATCGGGCGGAAGAGAGAGCGCCCTGGCTTGGAAGATCTCTCAGAGCCCTATGCTCGGCAAGATGTACGCCGCTCCCGGCAATCCCGGCATCGTGGATTATGCACAGAATCTGGATATCAAGGTGTCTGATTTCGACGGCATTGTAAATGCGATAAAAGAGTATTCGATAGATGTAGTGGTGGTGGGCCCCGAGGTTCCACTAATCGACGGCCTCACCGACAGAATCCTCAGCGAGAAGGGCTTCAAGATGCCCCTTATCTGCGGACCAAAGGCCGACGGCGCACAGCTGGAAGGCAGCAAGGATTTTGCCAAGCAGTTTATGATGCGTCACAAGATCCCGACCGCCAAGTACAAGACTTTCAACGGCGACACCTACAACGAGGCCGTAGAGTTCATGAAGACCCTGAAGGCTCCATACGTTCTTAAGGCTGATGGTCCTGCCGCCGGCAAGGGCGTAATCATTGAGAACGATTTCGACGTGGCCTGCAAGGAGCTCAAGGAGATGTTCGGCGGCAAGTTCGGAAAGTCGTCAGCTGAAGTGGTTATCGAGGAGTTCCTCTCAGGCATAGAGCTCTCCGTATTTGTATTGACCGACGGACGCGGCGGATACGTTATCCTGCCCGAGGCCAAGGACTACAAGCGCATCGGCGAAAACGACGAGGGACTCAATACCGGCGGCATGGGCTCGGTATCGCCTGTTCCATTTGCCGACAAGGAGTTTATGGAGAAGGTGGAGACCCGCATCATACGCCCCACCATCAACGGCCTTATCCGCGACAACATCGACTACAAGGGCTTCATCTTCTTTGGCCTCATCAACGTGGACAACGATCCTTACGTTATTGAATACAATGTCCGCATGGGCGACCCCGAGACCGAATCGGTGATGCTCCGCATCAAGAGCGACCTCCTCGACCTGATAGCAGCCGCAGCAGGCGGATGTCTGGCCGGCAAGACTTGCGAGTTCGACGAGCGCACAGCCGCTACTGTAATGCTTGTATCGGGCGGATACCCAGAGGATTACGAGAAGGGCAAGGAGATTAAGGGCTGCGAGACTGTCAAGAACTGTCAGGTATTCCACGCCGGCACCAAGATAAAGGACGGCAAGCTCGTAACCGACGGCGGCCGTGTAATCACAGTATCAACATTAGGCGCCGACATCAACGAGGCTCTCGCAACAGCCCTGGAGGATGCCAACAAGATCACCTTTGATGGCGCATACCACCGCCGCGACATCGGCAAGGATTTGCTGAAATACGTTAAGTAGTCCAAGCCGGACGGGCATACAGCCAAATCAATCAAAATAAAAAAGCACTTCCGCATCAGACAAAGCTGAGGCAGAAGCGCGTTTTTAATTGTTAATTGTATCTA
>JAZQPB010000237.1:0-2656 GCA_045628165.1 Bacteroidales bacterium
ACGATCCGACTTCAACGCTCAGTAGCCCCGCCCATCACCACGAACGATGAACAGGAAATGGGCGGGGGCGAGGAAAGTAATATTAATCAAAAATTAAAAATCAAAAATGTTATGAAGAAAGCATTATTTCTTGCCATTGCGCTGTTTATGTCAGTGATGGCAAACGCCAAGGATATCAAGACACTGATATTCAGCACCCAGCCTGAGATGCATTGTCAGGGCTGCGAGAACCGCATCAAGGACGCCCTCAAATACGAGAACGGCATCAAGGATATCGTAACCGACCGTCAGAAGCAGGTGGTGACAATCACCTACGATGCCGACAAAATCTCGCAAGATAAGATTTACGACATTCTCAAGAAGACAGGCTACACCTGCACCGAGAAGCCTGCCGAGAAGAAAGACAAGTAAGAGGCTGACAGCAAATGCATATTAAATGAATGCCCCCGGAGGGGGCGAGCGGAGCCTGCGTTAACCCATAGTAAAAATCGCAAAACGTAGTTTGGGGATTTTCACTATGGGTTTTTGTATGCTTGCGCTCGACCCACTCCGGGGTCGTCTTTAAACTTTACACTTTCTACTTTAAACTTTTCAGATATGCAGCCAGCTCGGTGGCTATCTCCTCGTGCTCCTCCACGCTTGGGTGGTCGGCGGCGCCGGAGGTCCATCTCTTGCTGAACATCAGGTAAGATACATTCTCCATGCCATCAGCTTTGCAGGCCTCCACAGTGGCTTTCATCACGGTCTCCATCCATGGTTTCAGAGTATCGTCGGCCATGGGCGACGACAGAAGCACCACGTTCTTGCAGGTTGGGTTCTTTTCAAAGATTGTCTTGATGAATTCAACGTATGCGTTCACGAATGTGTCGTTGTTCTGCACGCCGTCGTTCTGACCAAGGCAAACGCAAACCATATCGGGGGCGAAGTCCTTGTGGTCGTAATCTATTTCGTTGTTGCGCATGATGTACTTGCTGTAAACGTCAGAGATTACAATACCCATGTCGCAGCATGAGTGGATGAGGCCTATTCCTGAAACCGAAGCCAATGAGTACTGCGCGTTCATGAGGCGTGCGGTGCGTGGAGCGTAGCCGTAATATGCGCGGTGATAATCGCCCCACTTGTATTCGGAGCGCGGCACATAGTTGGTATCGGCATCGCAGCCTGATGTGATTGAGTTGCCGATAAACTCTATCTTCATATTGGTCTCGGGAGTCCACTGAGAGATTACGTCGGCCTTGATGCTGTCCACAGCGGTGTAGCCGTGCATGGTCTCGTTGTTTCGGGTTATGGTTACGTGGTGGATTCCTTTCTCGACTTTCTGGTTGAATTGGATGCTGTTGATGGTGGAATCTGCGTTATCAGCTGCACTGCCCAAAACAATGCGGTTCTTGTGTCCCTTGAGGCGGACAGGCATTGTGGGCATATCGTCAACGGCGATTTCCATATTGAGCCAGTCGTATTCGTTGTGGAGGTATATCTCGCATCCGCTGCCCTCGTAGGCGAATGTGAAGTATCCGCCGGCTGCCCACTGCTTTGGCTGATTGGCGTCGCTTCTATCCACGCGGCCTATGTAGGTTATTTTCTCCGATCCGCCTGTGATTACGGTCTTCTCAGGCTGATTGTTGGTGGCGCAGGAAGCAAACATTCCAGCAGCCATAATTGCTAATAATGCTTTTGTCTTCATTGTGTTTTTTTATTGTTTTTGTTATTGGATGTTGCAAAAATAGAAATTTTTATTTGGATAAATGAGAAAAAAGAGTCAATTTTGCAGTATAAATGATATTATATGCAGGTTACTTTTGAAAAAGAATATTTAAAGACTTTGTATGAAACCGGTGCAACCGATAAGAAGCATCGTTTTCAGCCTGATATTGTAAGTCGCTATCAGCGGTGTGTGGATTTGATGTTGGCTTCTGATATAGCTGGTTTGAAGAAAATCAGATCACTGAATTTCGAGGAGCTGCAAGGTGACAAGAAGGGAGTCTTTTCTATCAGGGTTAATATCAAGTATCGAATAGAGTTTACTATTATGGAACTTGATACTGAACCAGTGATAACTGTATGTAACATTATTGATTTGTCGAACCATTATAAAGATTAATTACTATGATAACAATACCCGGTGTGGCTTCTGATATGATTGCCGAAAATATTCATCCTGCCAATCCAACTCATCCTGGGATGGTTATTAAGGACGAGATAGATTTTTTGCAAATTTCTATTGATAAATTATCTGAGATTTCTGGAATTGCCCAGAATGATTTGGATGATTTGTTGAATTGTAAGAGAAATATTTCTATGGAAGAGGCTTTGCTGATAGAAGCTACTCTTGATTTGAGTGCCGATATGCTTATCAATATGCAGAATAGATATAATAAGGAAATGGCATATAGAGATAATTCATTGCAGGTTAAGTTGTCGAATATTCGCAAAATAGCCGCAAGTATTTTCGTGTAGGATATTTCCTGATGGACAATATTGTTGAAATACTTAGTAATTGAACAAACAAAAAAACAGATTACCGTGGCATCTTTCACCGCGATAATCTGTTTTTTATTTATAGAGGTAAGACGTACGGCTCTAAGTTTGTTGCGTCTAAAATTCCACATTAAATCTTTGCAGTTTTGGACAAAAAAACGTCCATAACCATAAAAAA
>JAZQPB010000238.1:0-3902 GCA_045628165.1 Bacteroidales bacterium
GTAATCGACAGGCTGTCAATATTATCCAACTACTGCCAGATGAACGACCTGCATGACGAGGAATGTCTCGACATGCTCAAGATCATGGTAAACGAGAGCGAAGGCCTTTTCGCCTTTGGCGGATACACCAACATGAAGGGAATGGTATATTCCACCAAGTTCGATTTAGTGGAAAACATCACAGGCCAGCAGGGCGTAGACCAGATGCTGAACATGACCGAGAAGAGCGTGGTTACCGACAGAAAGCCCAACCCCTTTGATCCTGAAAGCGATGTGATATACATAGCCATGCCCGCCCGCAACAAAAGCGGCAAGGCCACAGGATTCTTCAACATAGCCATCAACGCCGAAACCATCAGCAAGTACGTAGGCAACATCAAGGTAATGGGCCTGGGATCGGCCAGCATCGTAAACAGCAGCGATACACGCCTGATATTCAACGAAGACCGCCCACAGGACGTAATGAACTTCTGTTTCAGCGACAGCAGCCAGCTGATGGGACTCGATATCATAGCCCAGAAGATGAAAAACAACGTGGAGACCGGCAGCGGAACAGTATACGATACCCAGAACAACAACACCGAATACCTGGTGGCCTGGCACAAAATCCCCAACACCAACTGGTATCTCACCATCAACATCAAATACAAGGATCTGGACGCCAACCGCATACACATCCGCAACGCATACATAGGAGTAGGCTTCACAGTATTCCTGATAATATTCCTGCTGATATACCTGATAGCGAGACACTGGATAATAAATCCGCTCGAAAAACTCAAAAACACCGTAAAAGAATTCACCGACGGCAAGATGTACAACGCCGCCAAAATCAAATACAGCAAAAACAACGAGATAGGCGACCTCTACGACAATGTAGCCAAGATGGCCAACAAGCTGATGAGCACCACATCGTCCATCATGGAGCAGAGCAAGCTGATAGTAACCAACAGCCACGAGCTCAACATATCAGCTGAGCACATACAGCGCAGCATGGGCGACCAGACCGCCACGATAGAGGAGATATCCACCACCATAGAGCAGATGTCGTCGTCGATAAGCCAGACAGCTGAAAACGCCGAAAACACCAAGGCCACATCCGAATCCATAGCCAACGACATCAGCGAGGTGGCCATGGCATCCGACAAGACCCTGGAGAGCACACGCATGATCATCGAGAAAATAAAGGTGATAAACGAGATAGCCAAGAAAACCGACCTCCTGGCCATAAACGCCGCGGTAGAAGCCGCCCGCGCCGGCGAGAACGGCAGAGGATTCTCCACAGTGGCAGCTGAAATCAAGAAACTCGCCGAGCGCTCACGCGTGGCGGCCCTCCAGATCGACGAGGCGTCCAACAAGACTCTCGCCATCACCGAGGAGAGCACACGCATGATAGAGCAGATCACCCCTCGCATTACAGCCAACGCCGAGAAAGTATCGGAAATAGCACTCGCCTGCGGAGAGCAGAAAAACGGCGCCGACCAGATAAACAACGCCATTCAGCAGCTGGCCACCATCTCGGTGGAAAACTCCAACGAGGCCGAGGTGCTCGTGGCGCAGGCCGAAAAATTTGTACAGTACGCCGACATCCTGACCACCGACATGCAGTTCTTCAAGATAAAGGACAACAAGGGCGACGCCATCAAGGAGATCTCCGACCAGCTGAAAGAGCACTCCAGCAAGATAGAATCGCTCCGGCAGGAACTCGCCGACCGCGACGCCCACGAGCTGGAGGTGGCCAAGATACGCGAGCGTCAGAAACTGCGCGCCAGCCAGAAAAAAGACAACAACAAAAACCAAAACGAATAAGAATTAAGCAGATATGGGAATCTTCAACAAAAAGACGCAAAAGTCCAAAAAGAAAAACAAGAACACAATATGGGCGCGATACATGAAACTAATCGTGCCCGCCGTTATTGCGCTCATACTCATAATGGACGCCGTGATATATGCCGTAGTGGCCAAAAACTCCAAGGAGACCATGACCAAAAACTGCTTCAGCATAGTAGACCACCAGTGCAAACTAATCAACGGAATATTCAACTGCTATATAGCTGATATGAACATAATGCGCCGCGCCTACAACGACAACCCCGAAGAGTTCATAGAATACTGCAAGGAGTTCATCACCGGCAATGTAAACCAGTATACATATATCAGGCTGATGCTGCCCGACGGCACATCATACACCACCATCAGCGGCAAGGACCCCAACAGCTCATCGCACCGCAAGCCGTTCAAGCAGATATTCGAGGAGGACCGCGAGATATCCATAAACAACGCCCACCCCACCGACCTGAGCGACGAAGACATCTTCAGCATCTCCATCCCCATCAAGCGCCAGGGCAAAACCGTGGCCATAATCTGCTCCACATTCCCAGCTTCCATAATCGACGACCTGCTTAAATACGAGACCGAGCAGAACGCGCCCGGATTCATGGCCCTGGTAGACGACTCGTTTTACCTGCGCAACTATCACGAGGACATCAAGACCGTGAAGATAGAGACCCTTGTGGATATGGGTTTCGACGGACTGGACGCCACCATATACGGAGGAGCCAAGAAAATGAGCGAGAGAGGCGAGCTGAGAGGCTCCGGCACATACAAGACTCCCAAGGACAGAGGCGGATACACTATGGTATGCCACTACATGGAGGTGGGCAACTACCAGTGGTACATCACCCTGAATATGCCATGGCTGATACTCAACAAGGACATACTCGTAACATCGGGCGTGCTGTTAGTAACCGCCATACTTACAATAATAGTACTGCTGCTGATAGTAAAGAACATCACACGCAAGGTGGTGATGGAGCCTCTGGGAGCCATCAACAGATTCTCCAACGATTTTGCCAACGGCAAGCTCTACTCCACCGAGACCCGCAACATCACCAGCAAGGACGAGCTGGCCACCGTGCGCGACAATATCGAGATGATGCAGCACAAGCTGGTATCGGTGGTCAACTCCATAAGGCAGTCTACCGACGAGGCCACCGGCAGCTCCAAGACCATCAAGGACACGGTGCTCCACATCAGCGAGGACGCTCTCGTGCAGTCGGCCTGCGTGGATGAGATTTCGTCGTCCATCGACAGCATGAACCTCTACATCATGCAGAACGCCGAGCTGGCCGAAAACACCAAAAACAACTCCAACGCCATAGAGTGCGATATCGACATGATAACCATGGCATCCGACAATACGCTGGAATCCATGCAGAATGTTATCAACAAGATAAAGATAATAAACGAGATATCCACCCGCACCGACCTCCTGGCCATAAACGCATCGGTGGAGGCCGCGCGCGCCGGCGAAAACGGAAAGGGTTTTGCGGTGGTGGCAGCTGAAATCAGGAAACTCGCCGAGCACTGTCAGAAGGCTTCCAAGGAAATAAACGAGCTGTCGTCCGACTCGCTATTCGTAACAGAGCAGAGCGCCGAGTTCATCAAGAACACCATCCCCAAGATCCGCGAGAACGCCGAGGAGATTTCCCGAATATCTGAAATCTGCAACGAGCAGCTCTCAATGACCCACACCATCAGCCAGGCCGTAACGCAGCTCGTGGATATCACCACCAACAACTCCAAGAGCAGCGACGACATGCAGATAGCCACTCAGACACTGTTCAAGAACATGACCGAGCTGCAGAAACAGATGGAATTCTTCAAGCTCGACAAGAGCGGAGGCAAGGACCGCTCCGCCATAATTGCCGAGATAGAGAAACACACATCCGACATCCTGAAGCTGAAGAGCAAGCTCGTGGCCATAGCCGAATCTGCCGGCGACACCAAGGAGGCCGACAAGGAATTCGACTCTGCCATGGCCAGCACTCAGGAAGTAAGGAGACAGGAGAACAACGGCGACGAGCCCGCCGACGGAGAGCAGGAGGATGGCACGCCATCAG
>JAZQPB010000239.1:0-2267 GCA_045628165.1 Bacteroidales bacterium
AGATACATAAGATACACCAACAAGCTGAAGGAGCTGGAGAGCTACTACCCCACTTTTATAGATTTTGCGGGGCAGTACAAATACCTTGGCCTAAACTACAGCGAGGAGGAACACGGATGGTGGCTCCGTGAGTGGGCCCCCAACGCCAGAACGATATACATGTTTGGCGATTTCAACGGCTGGAACAGGTCGGCTAATCCGCTGACAAAGAAGGACAACGGAATCTGGGAGATATTCCTGGACGACGCAACCTACGCCGACAAACTGGTGCACGGATCGCTCTACAAGCTGATAATTTTTGGAGCTGATGGCACAATAATGGACCGCATTCCGGCATACACCAAGCGCGCCGTTCAGGACGAGCAGACCAAGGTTTTCAGCGCACAGGTTTGGAAGCCTGAGGAGAAATTCAGCTGGAGCCGCAAGAAATTCCACGCTCCCAAAAACGAGCCACTCCTTATATATGAATGTCACATCGGCATGGCTCAGGAGAAGGAAGGCGTGGGCACCTACAAGGAATTCGAGGAGAACGTATTGCCGCACATCATAAAGGGCGGATACAACACCATACAGATAATGGCGATAGCCGAGCACCCATATTACGGAAGTTTCGGCTACCACGTGAGCAACTTCTACGCGCCAAGCTCAAGGTTCGGAACTCCCGAGGAGCTCAAGCACCTGGTGAAGACCGCCCACGACAACGGAATCCGCGTGATAATGGATATCGTTCACAGCCACACCGTAAAGAACACATCGGAGGGCATCAACCGTCTGGACGGCACCGACGACCTCTACACTCATCCCGGCGGACGCGGCGACCATCCACAGTGGGACAGCAAGCTCTTCAACTACGGCAAAAACGAGGTTATCCAATTCCTGCTCAGCAACATAAGATACTGGATGGAGGAATTCCATTTCGACGGTTTCAGGTTCGATGGCGTATCGTCGATGCTCTACTTCCACCACGGAATGATTGGCGACGCCACATACGACCAGTGGAAATACTTCTGCGACGGCGTGGAATTTGATGCCATCACATATCTCCAGCTGGCCAACAAGCTTATAAAGCTGATAAATCCCTCGGCCATCTCGATAGCCGAGGACGTGTCAGGTATGCCTGGCCTTACAGTGCCACTCGACGAGGGAGGCATGGGATTCGACTACCGCCTCGGAATGGGTATTCCCGATTTCTGGATCAAGATTCTCAAAGAGCAGACCGACGAGCAGTGGAACGTTTACCAGATTTGGGGCGTACTTAACGACCGTCTGCCACAGGTGAAGACCATTGCATACGCCGAGAGCCACGACCAAGCACTCGTAGGCGACAAGACCATAGCATTCCGCCTGATGGACAAGGATATGTATTTCGACATGGCCGACAACCGTCAGAACCCAGTAATTGACCGAGGCATTGCCCTCCACAAGATGCTGAGAGCCTTTACAATAGTGAACGGCGGACAGGCTTACATGAACTTCATGGGCAACGAGTTCGGTCATCCGGAGTGGATCGACTTCCCACGCGAGGGCAACGGCTGGAGCTATCAGCACGCGCGCCGTCAGTGGAGTTTGCTTGAGAAGGGTTTCCTGAGATACCATTTCCTCAACGACTTCGACGAGGCACTCATTAAGCTGATAAAGCAGTATCCCGTAATGCAGGATCTGTATGGTCAGCAGCTGAACATGGACCAGGCCAATCAGACCATCTGCGAGAAGAAGGGCAACCTGATTTTCGTGTTCAACTTCCACCCGACAGCCTGCATTCCCGACTACACATTCTATGTGCCGGAGGCCGGTGTCTACAAGCTGATACTCAACAGCGACGACAAGCAATTTGGCGGTTTCGGCCGCATAGAGGGCGATGGCGAGTATTTCTCACAGGAGAAAAACGGAGTTCAGACACTCTCTATCTACAACGTGAACCGCAGTGTGCTGGTATTCAAGAAGGTGAGAGACTAAATATAAAAAAAGTGATAAGCGCCCTGGCGCTTATCACTTTTTTTATATCCTTAATCGCGGCGGAAGATGTCGCGGGTGTAAACTTTAGAGACCACGTCATCGAGAACCGAATCGTAGCGGTTGGCGATGATGGCATGGCTCTTAGCCTTGAATTCCGCGAGGTCGTTTATCACCAGCGAGCCGAAAAATGATGTGCCGTCGCTGAGAGTGGGCTCATAGATAATGACATTAGCTCCCTTGGCCTTGATGCGCTTCATGATGCCCTGGATGGCCGACTGCCGGAAATTGTTGGAATTGGATTTCATGGGAGT
>JAZQPB010000240.1:0-13326 GCA_045628165.1 Bacteroidales bacterium
GGGGAGTGAGGGAGAATATCGATATCTGCTGGCCCTTGTGCGTGTCGAATCGGGCATGCCCTTCCGCAGGAACCAGCGTGCCGAAATCGGAAATCATGCGGAATTGTGTGTCGGGGTAGTGTGATGCGTAGTAGGCCAGCAGGCTGATGTTGCCTATGGTGTGGTCTTCGCGCAGTCCGGTGGCGCCGAAGATGTCGATGCTGGTGACAGGCTCGGCCGAAGACTCCATCACATAACGCACAGCCTTGGTCAGGTCGTTGTCTTCCTGCTCGGCTATGCTGATATGCTGTATCTGAGGGAAGAGGACTTCGGCTTCTTGCAGATGGGCCGGATATACAGAGTCACCATCGCCCACTACGGCAAACTGCTGAACGGTATGACCGCCTTTGCTGCGTTGCCAGGATAGGAATTTGCCCAAGGCCCCGTCGCAGCACACGATGTGTTCGCTTTGTTCCAAAAGTGCTAGGACTTCAGGCTGCGAAGGGAATAGTCCATTGGCTATAATGGTGATTCTCATTTTTATATGTAATTATCTATATAATATAAATAAAGGCAAAGATACGATTTTTTTTCTTTATTTGCCAAAAAAATAGTATTTTTGCACAATCATTTATGCAGAGTAAAATAAATAATATCATGAAGATGAAACGATTCCTTATCCTCTTTGTAGTGGTGCTGATGGCGCAGGGCGCTTTGGCGCAGCAGTTCTCGCTTCCCATTCTGCCTCAGAAGATGTGGCCGTCGGATTATGCCAAGTACGAGTCTGATGTGCTTAATTGCTGCAACTGGCTTATCAACACCAATCCAGAGTTCAATGCGCCGAAGCATCAGGAATGTTCATCTTTTCTAGTTCGTTGGACCACAGGCAGTCCCGATGTGCATATTGCTATCTCTGCTGATTTGGTGGATGTCAAGAAATCCGACCTGCTGATTGTCTATCTTGCAGCTTGGACTCGTCAGCAGATTCAGAACAAGGGCGACAATGCTATCATCTGTGCCAATGTGGCTGTCGAGGAGGTGCTTCGTTTCTACTCTGATTACAAGGACTATATCGGCAAATCAAAACTGACCGACAATCTGCTGAAAATTCAGAAAAAAGGTACGCTTCCCACCTATATCAATCAGAAACTGAATGTTGGAGAATGAAACGGGTTGCCAAATACCTGTGTGCGACCATAGTCTCGACGCTTCTTCTAGTTTCCTGCCATCATACTGCGGAGCAGTTCTTTGAGGTTCCATTTGATTTCATAGGCACCTGCTGGACAGACGGATATGAGTTCTATGTCGGAAGCACCGACACCATTACCCAATGCGACAGCCTGATTCTCTTCCAAGGAGGAAATCTGCACGAAGGCGGTATGGGATTTGCATTGCGCGTCATTGCACCCGAAACTTATGTCATCGAACCGCTCCCAGGTGCCGACTGGACGGCTATGGGAGTGCCAGGCGACACTGTGATACTGCATCTTATCGACGAGCAGGTGATGATGCTGTTTTATTGTCCGGATAACATAGAACCCGATACGCTGCGACTTTTCGATCCCGGCAACAAGCCTCCCCGCCAGGCTTATGCAGAGATGCTTCATCGCAAGCGTGTTGAGTCGATTAAAGGACAGTATGTGGATACAGAGACAGGAACTCGGTATCATATCACCGATTCGCTCTATATCACCATTGATGCCAGAGGCAATACGGATACGATGCGCTACGAGATATTCTACGAGTTTGATATGCCCAGTCACACGCTCATCCTCTCCAATGGCAAGAAGGTGTGGTACGAGATTTCCGACAAAGGTCTTGATTTCTTTGCCGCCAAATACTACCGCAAAGAGGATGCCTATGACCGTGGCGACCTCCTCTGTCAGACCGAGCGGCTATAGTCGGATCATTGCCGAAGTCTTTTTCACGGCAAGCTGCAGCGTTCCTTCAATTATCGGCTCATTACGACCCAGAAATACAAAGGGAGACCCTCTCCATAGCAGATTCCCTCGGTATGCTTTGTGCGTCGTAAGAATCTGCTTTGGAGAGGGTTCCCAATAGAGTCTTGATTATTTCTTTTTCGGATAGATGGCTCGGTAGGCGAGGCCTGCCAGGGCAGCGCCGCAGAGGGGTGCCACGATGAAGAGCCAGAGCTGTGAGAGTGCGAGCGAGTTGTCAGAGAAGATAGCCTGGCTGATAGAGCGGGCTGGGTTCACTGATGTGTTGGTGAGAGGAATAGAGATCAAGTGGATGAGTACCAGTGTGAGACCGATGGCGAGACCAGCGTTGATGCCGGCGCCCTTCTTGTCGGTGGCACCGAGTATTACCATGAGGAAGAGGAATGTCAATACAGCCTCTGTGATGAATGCGCCGCCCATGCCGCAGTCGAGGTAACCGGCTGCCTTGTCGGTGTCAGAGAAGAAATCGCCAAAGCCATTAGCTGCAAATGTGCCGAGCTCCTGTCCGCAGCTGCAGCAGATGATGGCGAGTACGCCGGCCGCGATGATGGCGCCTACTGTCTGTGCGCCCATGTATGCGAGCATTTCCTTGGCGCTCATTCTGCCGTTTACGTAGCATCCAAATGATACTGCGGGGTTGAGGTGTGCACCGCTTATGTGGCCCAGGCCGTATGCCATGGCTACTACTGTGAGACCGAAGGCGATGGATACGCCGAGGAATCCTACGTGTCCGAAAAGTGCTGTACCACAGCCGCCTGCTACCAGTGTGAATGTACCGATACATTCAGCGATGAGTTTTTTTGTAAGTGAGTTCATAATGTTGTAATTTTTTATGGTTATTTATATTATTTCCGCTAATTGGATATATTAGCTTTTCTAAACCGAAAGTTAGAAATTGTTTTTGGTACTACCAAATAATTTTTTAACTTTTTTTACAAATTATCTTCAATATATTTGATAATCTTGTTGTACAGGTGCCTTGTGGTATTGCCGCCGTATATGCTGTGGTTTTTGTTGGTGTATACCGCCATGTCGAATTCCTTGTTGGCCTGTACGAGTGCTTCGGCAAATACCATGGCATTCTGCGGATGCACGTTGTCGTCGGCCGATCCGTATATCAGCAGGAGCTTGCCCTCCAGCTTGTCGGCGTATTTCAGTGGAGAGTTGTCGGTGTAGCCCTTGTGGTTTTGCTGCGGAAGGCCCATGTATCTCTCGGTGTAGATGTTGTCGTAGTATTCCCAGTTTTCTACCGGGGCTATGGCGATGCCGAGGTTGTAGCTTCCGGCGGCGCGCGTCATCAGGTTGGATACCATGAATCCGCCGTAGCTCCATCCCCAGATGCCCAGGCGGTCGGGGTCCACGTAGCTGTTTTTCCTGAGCCACTTGGCAAAGTCGGCGAGGTCTTCGGTCTCCAGTTTTCCAAGCTGTCCGTATGTGCATTTGCGGAACTTGGAGCCCTTGCGTCCTGTGCCGCGTGTGTCTATGCAGGCTATTATGTAGCCTTTCTGCACGAGTATCTGGTGCCAGTTGAATACAAACTGGTCGTTTACCTCGCAGTGGTTGGGTCCATTGTAGCCTACCACGAGTACCGGGTATTTCTTGTTGGGGTCAAAGTTCTGAGGCTTCATTATGAATGCGTTCAGCGTGTCGTGGTGGGAGTTCTGGAACTGGAAAAACTCCTTCTTGGCCATTCCGTATTGCTTGATGGTCTGTTTCAGCAGGGCATTGTCCTGCAATACACGGAGCTCCTGTCCCTTGTTGTTGTGCACGGAGATGTATCTCGGGGTTTCGGCGTTGCTGTAGAAGTTGATGAAATACTTGAAACTGCTTGAGAATTCGGCGTCGTTGGTGCCGTCCATCTGCGATAGTTTCTGTAGTTTCTTGCCGTTGATTCCTATTGAGTATATTGCCTCCTGTGTGGATTTTTCGCCCACACCTTTGTAATATACTCTCTTTTCGGCAGGGCTGTAGCCTATGGGCTCTATCACCTCGCGCTTGCTGTCGCTGGTGATTTGGCTTATCAGCTGGCCACCAATGGAATAGTGGTAGAGCTGACGGCTTCCGCTCTTCTCGCTCATTATGATGAACGACTTGCCGCCGTCGATGAATTTTATGAACTGCATCACGTTTTCCTCTATGTACTTGGGGTCTTTCTCTTCGAAGAACTTGGCGGTTTTGGAATCTGATGTGCTGAATCTCAGCAGCTCCAGATGGTTTTGCAGGCGGTTCATCCTGCAGATGCAGAGGTCGCCGCTGTTTATCCACTGAATGCGGGGGATGTATATGTCGGTATCGGCGCCGAGGTCGGCCTGGCGTGTTTGTCCGGTCTGTATGTCGTATATGTGTACCGATACTATCGAGTTGCTCTCGCCGGCCTTGGGATATTTGTATACGTAGTTTACGGGGTAGTTGGCCTCGGGATTGTATTTGCTGGTCATGTTGCTGAAAAACTGGAGAGTGTAGCTCTTCACGTTTTCCTCGTTGAACTTGATGTAGGCAATGTATCTGCCGTCGGGCGAGAACTCGTATGCCTTGTTGAACTCGAATTCCTCCTCGTATACCCAGTCGGGCACGCCGTTTATTATCTTGTTGATTTCGCCGTCGGTGGTTACGCTGTCTATGTTTCCGGTGGTCAGGTTCTTGAGCAGGATGTTGTTCTGCATAATGAAAGCCACCATGTTGCCGTCGGGCGATAGTGTGGCCATCCGCTGCAGACCTGTGGCGCAGAGTGTGTCGGTGTGGCGTGTGGCTATGTCCATTATGTAATAATCGGCATAGAACGACCGGCGGTATATTGGCTGCTCGTTGATGTGGTATATTATTTTTTTCTCATCAGCTGAAAACGTGTAATCGTCGGTGGCCGCCGGCAGATGCGTAACTACGCCGAGAATCTCGCCCGTGCTGTACGACGATTTGGTTATCATTCCGTGGCTCATTGTGGTATAGCTCTCGCCGTCGTTCATCGATCTTATTCCGTATACCGAGCGCTGGTAAAACTGGCCCGACAGCCAGTCGTTGAGTGTAATCTCGTATGTCTGTGCCGCGGCGCCCAGCGCAGATACCGCCAGTGCCGCCATTATAATTATTCTTTTCATATATTTGTTTTTTTTTTTTATGAGACGTGGCAGGGCCGCGTTTTTTTTATGAGACGTGGCAGGGCCGCGTTTTTTATTATGAGACGTGGCATGGCCGCGTCTCTACGGTTATCTATTGCTTGTTACGATGATATCCACTTTCTGGAACTGGGCGCCTGATGTGCCGCGTCCCTCCATGGTGATTCTGCTGGCTGATATTCCGCGGAATGTGAGGAAATCCACCACCTTGCGTGCGCGCTGCATCGATAGCAGTGCCGGCTCGTTCTCGTTGGATGAGCAGTATCCGGCCACGTTGATGTTTACATTCTCGTTGTTGGCCAGTAGTATCACTACGTTTTCGAGCTCGGCCTTGGCTTCCGGCGAAAGTTCCTGGCTGTTGGTGTCGAATATCAGGTTTCTAAGCTCCATGGCCTTGCCCACTGTAATCTTCTTGAGGAGCAGGCCGTCGCGGTTGATGGTCTCGAATGTTGTAAGCTGGTCGCTCGAGAGCTGTTCCTGGTGTACCCAGTATCCCGGAGCGGTTATTTTCAGCTGATAGTTCTTTCCTGTGATGAATGTGGTGAAGAAGCTTCCGTTTGTTGAGCTCGATTTCATCTTGGTGATTACATCATGACGCAGCAGGTCTATCACCTCCACTGTGGCCTGAATAGGAGCGAGGGTGTTCTCGTCGCTGATGGTGCCTCGCAGGATGGTCTGCTTGATCTGTGTAACGTCCTCGAATCTGAAGTTCTCGCCGCTCACTATGTCGTCGATGTCCATTACATCGTCAAACTTGATTTCGCGTTTCTTCTCGTCGAACTCGAAGTTTACCTCGAATCGCTTGTATCCGTTGAACTTGATGATGTACTGTCCCTGACGGAGATCGAAGTATTCGCTCCAGATGTTGTTCTCAATCTTTACGGTGTAGAAGTCGGCCACGGGCGCAAATATCTCGTAATATCCCTGCTGGTCGGTGAATGCGTACCACGATTCGCCGTGGCTGTCGGTGATGGAAACCTTGATGCCGTCGAGCCTCAGGTCCTGGATGGCGGAGCGCTTGGCCCTGTTGAACTTGACGGTGCCGAATACGAGATTCCTCTCCACGAACGGCACGTAGATGGTGGTGTCGCGGCGGAGGTCCACAAGCAGATTGTTTTCCTGAATGTTGAATCTCTCGTTCTGCTCGTCGGTGGGCTTAAAGGTGAGCATATACTGAGCCTCGGGGATGTTGCGGTATACGGTGTATCCCTCAAAGTTGGATGCCGTCTCTATGTTTCCGAACATCTCGCCGTTGTAGTGGTAAGATGTGTCGATTGTGGAATTGTTCTGGATGTCCATTACCACATTCTCCACCAATGGCTCGTTGCTTCCGCGGTGTCTGTTGCCGTCTATGTCGCGGTAGAAAACAGTTTTCAGGGTGTGGTATTTCTGTCCGGGCTGATTCCACTTAAACACCTTTCTTACAGTGAATTCCATGTAGTTGTTGGTGTATCGGTAGCTCTGTCCGGTGGCGTCCTGAAGAGCCTGTATGTTGGTGCTGTTTTGCAGGCGCATGCTCCATCCTCTGCCGAAATCAGCGCCGGCCTCCTGGAGAATTGATGTTCTCGTGGTCTTGAGGTCGATGTTGTTCAGGTAGCTGAAACGTATCTCGTAATAGAACTGCTTGTTGGCGCTTGTAATTCTGAAATATGGCATAAAATACAGATACTTGCCGGCGGTTCCGGTGTAGAAGTTGTTGAGCGCCATGCTCATATTATACAGTCCGCTGTAATACATTCCGTACACGCCCCAGCGCTTGCCCTGGATTGTGGCCGAGAATTTCAGCACATTGTTTATTCCGTCGTATGGAGTAGAGTATTCCTTGCTGTATGCAAATGGCTTGGTCTGTCCTATCTGCATGTTGATGTTGAGATTCTGCATTCCATACCATTTGGGAGAAAATCTGTAGCCGATTTCTGCTTTCAGCGATCCCAGCCTCAGCTCATCACTAAGCTGATTGTTCACATAGTTGGATGTTCCATAGTCGCAGTTGGGACCCATGTAGAGTACCGAGTTGAGAGCTAATATATAATTGTAAAGCAGTCTTACATTGTGGTATTTGTAATTGAGATCCTCGCTCAGGTTGTTGTATATTGATGTTGGCTTGTAGCTGAATCTCTGATAGTTGGCTTGCAGATAGCTTCTGTTGGTAAGGCTATAAGTGAAGTTTGTAGTAATCTCATTTCTGCCGTGATAGTATGAAGCGCTGTACGGGCTGCCGTTTCTTGTATATATATACATATACAGTCTTTTTATGTGGTTGCTGTACGATGCGTCGATATAGTGGCCAGTCTTGCTGTCCAGCTCTTGCTCATTGTATTTGTTTAGCTGATAGCGCACATTGAACCCACCTGCCTTGCCCATCTGATAGCTTGCATCTATGCCGTACATATCCATGTAGCTATTCTGTGTGGTGTCATTGATTATTTTTGTGTAGGAGGCTGATAATGAACCTCGTTTCAGTCGTCGTCCAATGCTGCTGAAAAAGGCAGTTTGGTCAGAGTATACGTTGTTTAATACTGATATCTTGAAATATGTATTGGGGTTTATATATTGTTGATACTTAGCTCCATGTCCAAACATGCTAAGCTGATAGTCGTCGCGAAGGTTACCTGCTTCCAATATGGTTTTTTGGGATGTGTATTTTACGAAATACTCATCATATTTGTAGTCGGGAATATTCTTTAATGGCCCCGAATTGCTTCTGTAATAGTATGATATGTTTCTGTTGTTCTTGAATTTCAGCTTGCCCAATGCGAGCAGTCGGTATGATATTGCATCAGACAATACATCGAGAGTCGACAATTCCAATACTAATGGGTGGTCGGCGTCCTCTATGTAATTTTCATATACATTGTCGAGAAATCTTACAAATGAATATTTTTTAATCAACGAATCGCTTGTGGAGATTTCTGCAACCATGGTTTTATTGAAATACTTCAGATTCTCTATCATGTCATTGAATCTGAAAGTAGTTCTTATTGTGGTGTCTTTGCCGGCCTCCAGCGAGATTTCTGTATTGTATTGGTCCTGACCTGTTTCCACGAAAGTAATTCTCTCGTCACACGACAGTTTGAGTCCCATCAGGCGGTGGCTGTTGCCGTCGTTTTTTATGTTGAGGGACAACTGGCTTTTGCCGTATCTGTGGTCAAGGTAATATGATATTGATGAGAATTTTGCATCAAGTTTGGTTTTTATCGGTACTGTAAGGAAACAGTATTTGGTGGCGAACATTGTGCCGTTCATTGTTAGGAGCGATGCGTTTAGGGCATAGCCAACGCCTCCTTTGGCAGTTTTGCTCGGGGAAATGCGGATTGGGATGTTTACTTCCTGGTTGGGGGCTATGTCGAGATAATGGGTTCGGTCACCATAAAACTCCCAGTCAACAGGAAGTGTAAAGTTTAATTGTATTTTGGCTAATTGGTTTGAGTTGTTTTTGATTTTGAAAACATTAAAAACAGTTTGATTCTCCTTTACCTCAAGTTGCTCCTTTACGAAGTACGAAACCACCTCGTCGTTGGTCTGTGCGTACGACGTATCAGCCGAGGTAATTATTACCGCGGTTAATATGGTTATGTACTTGAGTAGATGAATCAAACTGTTCATTTGTTTTTTTTTCGTACTAATAATGCGTTTATTTCAAAGTCTGAACCAGCTGAAGAAATGTATTTACAACGTAACGGTCAGATGCATAGTTTGTCAGAGTTCCTACACCGTTTTCTGTAGCAAGACTCCATTCTATTTTTATGCCTTGGAAATTGCCTGCTGCTTGAGCTTCGATAATTTTAGCGGCTGTTGTTGACAAGGCTGTTTTGTCCTTGATATCAACCTCTAATACTGTGGTTCCATCCTTTACTTCGGTTGCTATGGGTTTGAATTCTACCACTTCAATCGGAATGCCAGTGGCAGTTCCTACTGTTGTTGGTGTCAATTGTTCTTTGTCCGCTTGAAGTGTTACGTCGAATTTTACAGAGCTTGCTACCGAGAATGTTGTGGTAGTGGCAGGTGTAGCCTCGATACCTTTTTTGTACTGGTCCATAGTATTTACCACGAACTCGATATTACCGCCTGATGTTACTGTGAGGCGGGCGATGCTGTTGAGTGTTACTCCGATTGGAATAACGGCCATGTCGCTTACGGCCTGGGCCTTGGTAGTAATACCCATTACTACGAGGGCGAGAATCAAGAATAATTTTTTCATGATTTTTGCGTTTTTTATGTTAATAATTTATTTAATTTATTCTCTATTAACGCACGTATGTGCATCTATATGAGCGTTTTCTATATCCGGAAACCTATCAGCAGAATGTCGTCGGTCTGCTCAAGGTCGCCTTTCCATTTCAGAAACTCCAGTTTCATCAGGTTTTCCTGCTCGTGCATGGGCAGATGGCAGATGCTTCCGAGAAATTTTCTGAATTTTCCGAGCATGTATTTTTTTCCGAGCTCGCCGCCAAACTGGTCGCTGAATCCATCCGAGAAGATGTAGTATGTGGCGTCGTCGTATACCGGGATGTCCACATTGGTGAATCTCCTGATTCCCGTCGGGTTGGGATTGTCGGGGTCGTCGTTTACCAGACCGCCAATGCCGAAAGTATCGGGTTTTATCTTTTCGGCCTCTTTCCCCGGGCGGGCTATCACGAGGGCGTTTTTGGCTCCGCAATATTCCAGTACATTGTTGGCGCGGTCTATCATGCAGAGGCTCATGTCCATGCCGTCGTGATTGTCGGTGGTGTCCTGTCGCAGGGTCTGCCTTATGTCCATGTGCATGCGGTCCATTATCTCGTTTGGGTGTTCCAGCTGAGTGTTGTTCATGATGTTTTCCAGGATGTTGTATCCTATCATGGAGATCATCGCGCCCGGCACACCGTGACCCGTGCAGTCTATGGCGGCTATGTATGTCTTGCGCCCTTTCTTGTGGAACCAGTAGAAATCGCCGCTCACCACGTCTCTGGGCTTGAAGTAGATGGCCAGCTGAGGAATCTCTTTTTTCAGGAGGTCTTTCCTGATGAGCATCGACATCTGTATGTGCTTGGCGTAGGCTATCGAGTCGCTGATGGCCTGCTGCTGTATGGAGATTTTCGCGTTGGTCTCCGACAGCTCCATGGCCCATTCCTCTATCTGATGGCTCTGTTTCTCGAGTATCTGGTTGTTTTCCTTGAGCAGGCTGTTAAGCTGACGCGTTTTCTTTGAGTTGCGCCATATCAGTATGGCCACCAATATCAGGAGCAGCAGCAATAGACCGCCGCCCATGAGGTATGTTATCAGCTGGCGGCGCTTGGCCTCCTGCTCTGCCGATCTCTTCTGTGCCTCCTCGGCCTTAATCTGCGATTCACGTTGCAACTTATTGAATTCCAGTTGCTGTTCTTGCTCCTTTCTGTTGTGGTCGGCTATCTGCTGTTCTCTCATCTCGTCGAACTCACGCTGTTTTTTCTCGTATTCCAGTGCGGCGTACTGTCGCTCCATGCTGTCGAGTTTGCGCTGCATCTCCATCATCTCCTCCGATGCCTTGTTCTGGATCTGGAGGTCGGTGATTTCCTGCTTGGCGCTCTCCTGGTTTACGTGGTTCGTAAAGTTGTTCAGCTTGGTCTGATACTCCATGAATTTGGCGTTCATTCCCAGTGCGCGGTAACACTCCATGAGCATACTGTAGCATTTGATTATCAGCTGTTTGTGGTTGAGCTCCTGAGCTATTGTGAGCGCCTCCAGCAGCTGCTCGATGGCCACGTGGTATTCTTTTTCAATAATCAAAATGTAGGCCACATCAGTCTGGCAACCCGAAATCGCAGTGTCGTTGTTTTGCAGTCTGGCGGTCTTGTAGGCCATCTTCATGTAGTTGAGGGCGTTTTCGTAGTCTTCCTGGTCGGAATATATGAATCCTATGTTGGAGTATATCTTGCGCACATAGTTCATCCTGTTGTTCTGGAGATATAGCGATGCCGATTGCTTGTAGGATGTTATGGCCTTGTCGTAATCCTTTATCTGAGTGTATATCAGGCCCATCTTGCTGAGGGTCTGGGCCAGCTTGATGGGCTCGCCTTCTTCCGAATATTCCCTTACCTGGAGCTCCAGCTTGCGGAGGTTTTCTGTCTCGTTGCCATTCTGCGCACGGCACACTATTCCCATTAGCAGAAAAACTGCGATAATGGCGTTTCTTAATATGTTGATATATAGTGTTTTATGCCGTTCTTCCACTTTAGGGACGATTTTGGTAATTCTATACAAAATTAGCTATATTTTTTATACTTTCCAAATCTTTTTCTTTGTACAATTTTTATTTTTGTTTTATCGCTGAAATACAATAATTTTGCAGTGATTATTTTATTATTTTTCTTATTTTATATTCTGAATATTTATGAATGTTTTTTGCAAGATTATATCGGTTTTGCTATTAGCTGGCACTCTGTGCAGTGCAGCTGATGCGCAGGATTTCGAGGTTTCGCCGGTGGGGCTGATGTTCAATGCGTCGCCCGGCACCATGCAGAGCCGCGAGGTTGTTATCACCAACCACAGCAACAATTCGGCCTATTTCCGTCTGCGTGTGGAGGATTACGATATCGACGAGGAGGGATCGCGCCATACACGTCCGAGGGGCACTGTGCGCTATTCGTGCTCCAACTGGATAAGCGTGTCGCCATCCACCATCAGTGTGGACCCCAATTCTCAGGGTACGGCCAAGGTTACGATGTCGGTGCCAGCTGATGGCCTTGAGAGCCGTTGGGCTCAGATTGTGGTGTCGGAGGCTCATGAGAGAACTTCGTTTGGCGCCGACAACGGCACGTCGGCAGGTGTGGTGCTATCAGCTGAAATAGTGATAAATGTGGAGCAGACTCCGAGGGATTTTGCCGATGCCAAGGCGCAGCTGTCTTCTTTTATGGAGGTGGAGCCTGATGACGCGGAGCCCGATACAAGGCTCTTCTCCGTGATAGTGGAAAACAAGGGCAAGACCATCCTGAACGGTATGCTGTATGTGGTATCAGCTAATATGGACGATTTGCGCGAGTTTGATGTGATGAAGCGTCAGGTGCGCATACTGAGCGGAGCCACACAGAAATTTCGCCTTCAGCTGAAACCCGGTACTCTGCCTGCCGGCACTTACGATTTCACCTGCCTGCTCGACATGGGTCCCTCGCTTCCGCTCAAGGGTATCAGGCTCAAGAATCCTGTAACGATTACTGAATAATTATGCGGTTTTCATTGACAGTGCTTTTAGTTTTTTTCGCCATCAGCTGCCTTGATGCGCAGAATGCCTGCATGGATACTGTGAGGTATGCCGATGGAAGTATCAAGGAGGTGTTCGCCACAGTGGGAGGCGTGCGCCACGGCGAGTATAAGTATTTATATTCCAATGGTTTGCCGGGACAGAAGGCCGTGTATGTGCATGGCGTTTTGGACGGGCCTTTCGAGATGTACTATCCCGAGGGCGGCATCAAGATGACTTGCAGTTTCAGCGGCGGACGGCGCCACGGGCTGATGAGCCTTTACGACGAAAGCGGCACTCTGCTGGAGACTCTCACTTTTGACATGGACTATGTGCGCGGCGAAAACGTGCGGTATTACAACACCGGCGAGCGCAATATTGTGGCCACGAGAATCGGCGATTTCTGGCAGGGCGAGGCGAGGTCGTATTACAAATCGGGCCGGCTGAAATCCGTGACCGAATACCGCGACGGCCAGAAACACGGCCTGATGACTACGTATTTCGACAACGACAGCTCTACGGTGATGAATGTGTCGCACTATGTGGATGATGTGCGCACCGGCGATTATGTGGCGTATTACAGCAACGGAGAGCTTGCCGAGCGCGGCCGTTACGATGGCGGACAGAGGTGCGGTGTATGGGTTTCGTTCTATCCCGACGGCGCTACTGTCTATACTACAGGCCGCTATGAGGACGGCAATTATCATGGCCTCTGGCGGATATACAATCCCGACGGCTCCATCAAGCAGACGGCGCTGTTTCAGCACGGCTACGAGCACGGCCTCGTGGACTACGCCAAGGGCAAAAAAATGCTGTATTTTATGGGCAGTCCGCTTTGATAATTACGAAATCCGAATTACGAATTACGAATGCTGGTGCATCGTAGATCATAATTCGGATTTCCTAATTAACGTCAGTTCGATGAATTGACAATTACGCCTACGGCGAAGTTTTTTTCAACATAAATTATCATAAATTGACACGAATTTTTCAAAAATTACTTTTGTAGAGATAATTTATGATGAATTTATGTTAATTCATGATAATTTATGTTCTAAGAATAAGCCGAAGGCGCAAC
>JAZQPB010000241.1:0-2042 GCA_045628165.1 Bacteroidales bacterium
CATGTGCTACATACTGCCGCTGATGAAAATACGGTTCTATGCCAATCCGCAGCCCAGGCACAGGCTCGATGCCATAGTAGAGGTTGTGAGCCGCGACCCGGTGGATGTGGTTACCCTCACTCACGACAAGACAGTGAGCAACTCGATATACGAGTTTTGCCACTCACAGCTCTTTGATAATATAATAGCAGTGATATTCGCCGTATACATGGCCGGTGTGGTGGCCAAGCTCATCAGCTATGTAAACGGAATCCGCAGGACGCTGAGCCTCCGCAGAGGCAAGTTCGCAAGCCTTAGCGGCGGAATCCGGCTCTACCGCATAGGCGCGCCCACGGTGGCCTTCTCGTTTTTCAGGAATATATTTCTGGGCAGCAAGTCGCGGGACCTCGCCGACAGCGAGCTGAGAGCCGTTATCGCTCACGAAACCAACCACATACGCGGATGGCATTCCATAGATACATTGCTCCTCGGCCTCCTTTCCGTAGTGCAGTGGATGAATCCCATGGTGCGCAGGGCGCAGAAGGCGTCGAGGCTGGTATGCGAGAACATAGCCGACAGCAATGTGGAGCCGGGCGCACAGCTCACCGAATACTCCAGGCTGATACTCAGGCTCGGCATTCAGGGCCGCGGTCAGTCGGGCACAGCCACCCGCTCGTCGGGCGCGCTCCTCAGCAGGATATCGCGTCTGCTGAATACCGACAGCGAGAGGCTCCGCCGGATACGCTTTGCGGCCACACTGCCCATGCTCGCCCTGCTGATATCGGCCTATCTGGTGCTCTCGGGGCTGGCGTTTCCGCACAGCACGGGCCTGCCGGTGCCGGTGGAGGGCAAGTACATGGTTACGGCCGGGTTCTTCGAGAATCAGAAGATCATGGCAGCTGATGGCGTGCTTTACAATGCCTCGCACAGGCAGCTGGATATCATGGCAGCTAATGGCGCACGGATATTTGCCCCAGCTGATGTATGCGTATCAGCTGCCACAAAAACATCCGTGACAATGCGCTGCAATGGACTTGATATCACAGTGGGCGGCATCGTGGATGTGCTTTCAGCTGAAGGCGATACACTCACCAGGGGACAGACAATCGGCACTGCGTCGGATACTATTATCATGTATCTGAAGGTGATGGACTGCGACAGGGCGGTAAATCCGGAACTGGTTTTCGATTTCTGAGCCCCCAAAAAAAACACTCACAAAACTATGCACCACAACAAGACATCGGAAGCCGACCTCGAGAGCAAGCGGGGTCTGTTTTTCCAGATAGGACTTACGGTATCGCTGGCGGCGGCCCTGCTGGTAATCAACTACGAGACTCCGCGGCCTGCCAGGATGGATACCACAACGCGGATTTCGGGACTGGAGCTCACCGTGGCCGGCGGCGGAAAAGCCGAATTGCTGCTGCCTCCGCCCGCTCCCAAAAGATCCGCTGATAATTATTTGAAAAAAAATGATTAAAAATTTTCTTTCCACATTATTATGATTAACTTTGTGGTTTGAAAATTCCATCATTATAATTGTATTACTTAAACTTATAAAAAAATAAAAAAATGGAACAGAGAAAAACTGAACGCGCCGACCTCGAGAAAAAGAGAGGTTACTTCTTCGAGATTGGCTTCATTGTAACTCTCGCCATCATCTGGGGCGCCTTCGAGGCAAGCTCTAAGGTAGAGAAGGCCGATGACCTCGGTGAGATTACAGTAATAGTAGAGGACGAGGAGATGGCTCCTATTACACGTCAGGAGGAGATTCAGCTCCCTCCACCACCTCCACCACAGCAGGCCGCTCCTGAGGTGTTCGAGCTCGTGGACAATAAGATAGAGGTAGAGACCGACTTTATGTCTAACGAGGTGGATGAGAACACTGTAGTGGAGATCCAGGAGATCGTAGAGGTAGAGGCCGAGCCCGAGGTAGAGGAGGAGCCACAGGTATTCTTCATCGTAGAGGATATGCCTGAGTTCCCAGGCGGCGAGACCGCTCTCCGCAAGTACATCGCCGAGAACGTGCGTTACCCCGAGATGGCCAAGGAGAATGATATCCAGGG
>JAZQPB010000242.1:0-4971 GCA_045628165.1 Bacteroidales bacterium
GGCACCAACTCCTTGGCTCACAGAACGACATGGCTACGATCCGACTTCATTCCGAAATGCCAATTCTATACGCTGGGCAATTCATCCGGTTTTGGTAACGGCTTATCAACCTGTTTTTAATGAGTATTTGTCTGTGTATCAGAACATTGTTGAATTGAAGGACTTGTTTTTATAACCCCACTTCCGGGCGCTAACTCATAAAAATATCGAGTTAGCGCCCAAAAGTGGCTATATTTCCGCTCTTACGCATACCAAGAAAATTGAGTTTTTTGTTGAATTTTTGGGACTTGATTTTTTTTATTCGTCGGAATAATATGTATATTTGCAACATTATTCGTCAAGAAAATCTGCAACTGTGTTTGATTATTCGCCCTGAAAATCTGCAATTGTTTGCTGATATTCGTAGGAAAAAACTGCAATTAATTTGTAATTATATGTTGTATAGAGAGATAAGCGAAAAGTTTTTGGAGTGGAAAAATAATCCTAATAGAAGGGTGTTGATGGTGAAAGGGGCCCGTCAAGTGGGCAAGACTTTTGCCATTGATGATTTTTGCAAAAACAATTACCGAAAATACTATTATATTAATTTTTTCGAGAATGCCACATTCAAGTCTGTTTTTGATGGTAGTCTTGATTCCAACACTGTTCTCAAAAACTTTTCTGTATTGATAAATGATTTTCAGTTGATAGAAAAACAGACCGTCTTTTTCCTTGACGAGATACAGGAGTGTCCTAATGCCCGTACCGCGCTCAAGTTCCTGAATCAGGACAAAAGATTTGATGTGATTGCTTCGGGATCGATGCTTGGGATAGATTACAAACAAGTGGCTTCGTATCCTGTGGGCAGTGTGGATTATCTTGAGATGCACTCTATGAGTTTCTATGAGTTTTTGCTTGCCAACAAGATAAGTAAGGAGGGTATCGGTAATCTTAGAGATTGTTTCGATAAGAAAGAACCTGTGCCAGAGGCTATTCACAATAAAATTATGACGCTCTTCAAGGAGTATATTGTAGTAGGAGGTATGCCCAAGGTAGTTCAGGATTTTGTTGATAATCAGAATTTTGCGTCTGTGCTTAAATTACAGCGTGAAACAATCGCCGATTATTTGGATGACATAGCAAAATATGCTTCGGGTACCGAGAAAGCCAAGGCAAGGAGCTGTTTCCTTTCCATTCCAAGGCATTTGAGCAAGGACTACAAGAAATTCAGGTATTCTCTTGTAGAAGCTAATGGAACGTCGCGAAAGTTTGCAGGTAGTCTTCAGTGGCTGTTCGATGCCGGTATTGTTAATTTTTGCTATAATCTTGAAAGGATTGATTTCCCCTTTGTTGGATATGCCAATACCGAATGTTTCAAGGTATATATGAAGGATACCGGTTTGTTTGTGAGTATGTTGGACGATGGCACTCAATTGGAGATTCTTAAGGGTAATCTTGGATTGTACAAGGGTGCTATCTATGAGAACATTATTGCAGAGGTTTTTGCCAAAAATGCTAAGAAATTGTATTATTTTGAGTATAAATCTCAGATTGAAGTTGATTTTATAACCAGAATTGATGATAAAATTACAGCAATAGAAGTTAAAAGTGCCGAGAATACCAAAAGTAAATCACTGACAAGTGTTTTGGATAATCATAATGCTGAACAAGGCATATTGCTGTCTTCTAAGAATATAACTGTCAGCAAGAGTGGCAAGGTGGTTTCTTATCCTCTTTATATGGCGATGTTTTTATAACCCCCACTTTCGGGCGCTAACTCATAAAAATATCGAGTTAGCGCCCAAAAGTGGCTGTCTTATTCGTCGGGATTTTCCTCTGTTTTTGTCTCTTCCTTTTTCTGACTGCCCTTGTTTTTGTCCTTTTTGTGGTGGTGCTTTTTGCGGGGATAGAATTTGGGCTCTATGGGGATGCCGAGGCGTTTCATCTCTTCGGCGGCGGCGAGGGCGGCGGATACGTAAGGTGTAGCGCCTATCAGGTCTATCAGCTCGAGGGCTTTCTCTTTTCGGGTGAGCTCGGTGATAGCGTAGGCTTCCTTGAGCATACGTTTCTCGGTGGCCTCGGCGAGTATGCCTACATTGCGCTTCAGGTCCTCAATCATTTCAGCTGATAGATCCCAACCGTACCTTACGGCAAATCTTATGCAGCGCAATACGTGCATAGGGTTGTCGGTGAGGGTGATGTCGGGATTGTTGGGAGTGCGGATTATGTGGTTCTCGATGTCGTGGAGGGCCATTCCCGTGGGGTCGATCTGCTCACCGGTAGAGATGTTGATATACAGCGAGTTGATGGTGAGGTCGCGGCGGATGGCGTCTTCCTCTATGGTGCCGAAGTTCTTTTCAGGGCAGGGCTCTTCCTCGTAGATGTATTGGTCCTTGCGGGTCTGTACACAGTCTATCACATACTCTGGAAATTGTCGGAGGCGTACCTTGGCAGTGCCGAAATGCTTGAATATCTGCACGCTGCGTCCTCTTGCCACAAGGCGACGCTTTTCAAGCCATTTCACGAATTCTATTCCGCCGTTCACGAGATCCACGGCTATGTCGATGTCGTTGATCCTGCGCTGCATTATGTGGTCGCGGATACAGCCGCCTACAAGGAATACGTGGTTTTCCCATTTGGTATCCTTGATTATCTGTGCAATAGTGGCTTGTATGTTTTGATAGACTTCTACTTTCATTTTTTTATCATAAAAAAACGTCGCTTCGCTCAAAATTTATCAAAAATCTTTTTAAAATCTTTTTGGTTATTAGCCCGAAATCACGGGCAAAAATTATTCAAAAATTTTTTTGTCCCTACGGGACTTCGGCTGATTATACTTATCTTGTCCCGTGAGGGGCCGAAAGATTTTAAAAAGATTTTGAGCGAAGCGACGTCTATAAAAATTTATGCCTCGTCGTCGTTCTTGAAGCCGTTCTCAACGGTGTCGCTGTCGGGATCCTCCGATGGGTTGTACTCTGTGCCGGAGATCTGGGCGCGAACCTTGCCCTCGATTTCGGCGCGGAGCTCGTCGTTGTCGGCAAGGAGTGTGAGAACTGCGTCACGGCCCTGACCGAGCTTGCTGTCGCCGTAGCTGAACCACGAGCCTGACTTCTTTACGATGCCCATTTCAACGGCAAAGTCGATAAGCTCGCCGTTTGATGAGATTCCTGTACCGAACATAAGGTCGAACTCGGCCTTCTTGAATGGAGGCGCAACCTTGTTCTTTACTACCTTTACCTTGATGCGGCCGCCGATTACGTCCTCGCCGTCCTTTATCTGACCAATGCGGCGAACGTCGAGACGGAGCGATGAGTAGAACTTCAATGCGTTACCGCCGGTGGTGGTCTCTGGGTTTCCGAACATTACGCCAATCTTGTCGCGCAGCTGGTTGATGAAGATTACGCAGGTGTTTGTCTTGCTGATGTTGGCGGTCAGCTTTCTGAGGGCCTGGCTCATCAATCGTGCCTGGAGACCCATTTTGCTGTCGCCCATGTCGCCTTCAATCTCGGCCTTTGGTGTAAGTGCTGCCACTGAGTCGATTACGATGATATCGAGGGCGCCGCTTCGGATTAGTGAGTCGGCAATCTCGAGAGCCTGCTCGCCGCAGTCGGGCTGAGAGATTAGGAGCGAGTTTACATCTACACCAAGATTCTCGGCGTAGGTGCGGTCGAATGCGTGCTCGGCGTCTATGATGGCTGCTATGCCTCCTAGTTTCTGAGCCTCGGCTATTGCGTGGATGGCGAGAGTGGTCTTACCTGACGACTCTGGTCCAAAAATCTCGATTACACGGCCTCTTGGATAGCCTCCGATGCCTATGGCGGCGTCGAGTCCAATGGAGCCTGATGGTATTGATGGTATATCCTCGGTAACCTTGTCGCCGAGTTTCATAATTGTGCCCTTTCCAAAATCCTTGTCGATCTTGTCGAGAGTCAGCTGCAATGCTTTCAGGCGCTCGGCCTTTGCGTCATTGGCGGCTGGTGCTGCTTCTACTTTCTTTGCCATAATAGTTAGTTTAGTGTTTCATAGGGCTGCGCCCTACTTTGTTAGATTACGCGAATTTATTTATAGAAACAAGAATTATCAAAAATTACCAAAAATTTTTCAAAAATTACTCTTTTGAAATTTATGAATAATTCGTGTTAATTCGTGATAATTCGTGTTCTGTTTCAGATTTAGAACCAATCGGTGTCTTCCTTTGTGCTTAGGCGCGATAGCTCGGTGTCGTCGTCCTTGTCATCAGCTGTATTTTCCTGTGTTTCAGCTGATATGTTTTCCTCGGCCATGCTTTCTGCCAGCGATACGAATGCGGTCTTCTTCTGTTCCTCCTCGGCGGCCTTTACGTCTTCCTGGAGAAGATCCCAGATGCCGTAAACAAGCTCGTTGACTCCCTCGCGGGTGTAGCTTGAGAATAGGAAGTAGGGGATGCCCTCGGGAACTTGTTCCTTGATGTGGGCCTTTATCTCGTCGTCGGCCATATCGCACTTGCTGATGCCGAGGATGCGTTTCTTGTCGAGGAGCTCGGGATTGTACTGTCCAAGCTCGTTGAGGAGAATCTCGTAGTCCTTGGCAATGTCGTCGCTATCAGCTGGAACCAAAAACAACAACAATGGGTTTCTCTCTATGTGACGCAGGAATCTGAGTCCCAAGCCTTTGCCCTCTGATGCTCCCTCTATGATTCCGGGAATGTCAGCCATTACGAACGAATACTTTCCCTCCACGCTCACCATTCCGAGATGAGGCTCCAGTGTGGTGAATGGGTAGTCGGCTATCTTGGGCTTGGCGGCCGAAATAGTGGATAGGAGAGTGGACTTGCCCGCATTGGGGAAGCCTACAAGTCCTATATCAGCTAACACCTTCAGCTCCAAAATTCTCCAACCCTCGATGCCTTCCTCGCCGGGCTGAGAGTATCTCGGGGCCTGATTGGTGGATGTGCGGAAGTGCCAGTTGCCGAGACCTCCGCGTCCGCCCTTGGCCAATACCACCTGCTGGTCG
>JAZQPB010000243.1:0-13692 GCA_045628165.1 Bacteroidales bacterium
GCTCCCAAGCTCCTCATCGAGCGTCTGGGCATGACACTAAACGAGGCTGCCTTCGCCACATCGCTCTACTTCATTTTCAGGACCATAGGCTGTTTCACAGGATCATTCTTCCTGCGCATCCTCAGCACAAGGACATTCTTCGTAATCTCTTGCGTAATGATGGCTCTCAGCATGATGGGTATGTGGATAGGAGACAGCAAGTGGCTGCTCTACACTGCCATAGCATTGGTGGGCTACGGCAACAGCAACATCTTCTCAATGTGTTTCGCCAACGCTCTCCAATCCATGCCCGACAAGCAGAACGAGGTATCAGGCCTCATGATAATGGGCCTCTTCGGCGGCACACTCTTCCCATTGCTGATGGGTGTATTCAGCGACATGATGGGACAGGCCGGCGCAGTACTCATCATGGCCATCGGCGTGGCTTACCTCTTCTTCTACTCTGGAAAGATGAAATAACGGATATCTGGTTTTGAATATAATTATACAGAAACACCCTCCGCGATACAATTTCGTGAAGGGTGTTTTTTTATGTGGCTAACGAATGGAAACTACTCCACCCACTTTATCATATCCTCTCTCCTACCCTTCTGATCGGGATTTTCGTTTGGATAGCCAAGTACTATGGCATACAGCAGATTATATCCGCCACTTATACCAAGCCTTGAAACATACTGCTCGCAGGCCTTGCTGTTTTTCATCAGCCTTACGGGGTGGGCCATACAGCAACTTCCTATGCCCATACTCTGAGCCGAGAGGATGATATTCTCGCCAAGCAGACCGCAATCCACCTGCGACATATCGTAACTCATATCGTTGGCCAGGAACACCACAACGGGCGCGTCGAGGAAAATATTCTTCCCGTCACGACGTGCAAGGGTGCTGTCCTCCGATACCACGGCATCAGAAATCGCATTTATCAACTCAGGATTATCCACCACGCGGATCTCGTAAGCCTGACGTCCCTGACCATTGGGCGCATTTATGCCAGCCTTCAAGATTCTATCCAGAGTATCGTGGCTGATGCTTCGAGGCTGATAATTCCTGATACTTCTGCGAGCCATAATCACGTTTTCCATAGTTTCGCTTTCATCAATCTTAGGGTCAGCTGACCCTGAATTACACCCTGCCAGCGCTACCGCCGCAAGCAGAGCAAATAGTAAATTCTTCATAACATTAATATAAATTAGTTTCAATTCCTGTATCCGCTCCTATACACCGACGGCGACATCTTCTTGCATTTCCGGAAAAACTTGGCGAAAACCATTTGCGACGAGAATCCGAGGGCGTTGGAGATTTCCTGTATCGAGAGCGTGGACGATGAGAGCATAATCTCGGCCTGACTTACTATGTGTGAATCAATCAGTTGCTTAGGCGAGCGACCTGAGAGGCTCTTCGTGATTTGCGAGAGATAGCGAGTGGTGATTGCCAATTTGTCGGCGTAGAATCCCACATCGTGACTGCTGCTGAACTTATCCGCTATCAACGACAGGAATTTGTTGTACAAATCGTTGGGCCTCAGATTGTTTGTCTCCGCCGACTTGGAAGCATACACTACCTGACGGTGCAGATAATCGTGAGCCTCCTGAACCGCTGTAGGTACATCGTCGCCAAGGGCAAGACGTGTTGCAATGGCCGACGACAGCACACCTCCCACGCCGTGACGTTGCCAGCCCACAACATTCACCGACGAGAAAAACCTCTGATAATCTTTGCTATACAGCAGTGCGTGGATTCGTCCCTCGATGAAAGTGCCTCCACGGAGCAACACCCATTCCGCCCCCATATCGCAAAGGCTTTGGGCCGACTCCAGCATCTCGGTATCGGTGTTGATGGCGCGCCCTAATATTATCTCAGCATCAGTGCACTTCAGCAACAAAAGTTTCGATATAGGCAAAATATTGTCGCACAATACTTTGATGGATTCATTTGACATAAGACATCCACCTGTGGAGGCCAGAATTCCAGGCGAGCATACAATCCGTTCGCATCCCACTATCTCGTTGCGTATCAGCCTTATAGACTGAGGCGAATTCAGCATACCCACCTTAACGGCCTTGGGCCTATTGTCCTGATACACAGCCCTCACCTGCCCCACCACAATATCGTCGGGCAGTAAGTGGACACGCTGGATGCCGTCGTCGTTTTGAACCGTAACCGAGCTCACAGCCGTAACGGCATACGCGCCCAGATCGCGGATGGTCCTGATATCAGCCTGAATACCAGAATATCCCGAACTGTCGGAACCGTTGATGCACAATATGGAAACCGGATTTTTCACACGGCTAATATAGGAAGCATCAGCCACAATACCAAACAAGTATTCCGATTATGACAAATTTATCTCTTTGTTGGCTGATTTTGCCCATATCAGAAAAGATTTTTTACCAATAACCCCAAGCGGAATACCTTTGCAGTCAATTAATAAAGTCCCCGAGGGGGACAAAGTATCAATAACCCGCGGTACATAATTTGGACGAAGTACAAATTTTTACCGTGGGACAAATCAGAATAAAATGGAAGACAGAACCCAACTCAACCGCAACCTTGCCCAGATGCTGAAGGGCGGTGTAATTATGGACGTTACCACACCAGAGCAGGCACGCATAGCCGAGCAGGCAGGCGCCTGTGCAGTAATGGCTTTGGAGAGAATCCCAGCCGACATCCGCGCGGCAGGCGGTGTAAGCCGTATGAGCGACCCAAAGATGATTAAGGGCATTCAGGAGGCCGTATCGATTCCTGTAATGGCCAAGTGCAGAATCGGCCATTTTGCTGAGGCTCAGATTCTTGAGGCTATCGAGATCGACTACATAGACGAGAGCGAGGTTCTCTCCCCCGCCGACGATATCTACCATATCAACAAGCGCGACTTCAAGGTGCCATTCGTTTGCGGTGCCAAGGACCTCGGCGAGGCTCTCCGACGCATTAACGAGGGCGCCACAATGATCCGCACCAAGGGCGAGCCAGGCACAGGCGACGTTATCCAGGCCGTTCGCCATATGAGGATGATGCAGAGCGAGATACGCCGAATCACTTCCCTAAACGCCGACGAACTCTACGAGACCGCAAAGCAACTCCGTGTGCCATTCGACCTCGTTCAGTACGTTCACGACAACGGCAAACTTCCTGTTGTAAACTTCGCCGCGGGCGGTGTCGCTACTCCTGCTGATGCCTCCCTTATGATGCAGTTGGGCGCCGAGGGCGTGTTCGTTGGTAGCGGAATCTTCAAGAGCGGAGACCCCGTAAAACGTGCCCAGGCTATCGTGAAGGCCGTCACCAACTACAACAATCCCAAGATAATAGCCGAACTCAGCGAAGACCTCGGCGAGGCAATGGTAGGAATCAACGAGAGCGAGATCCAGTTGTTGATGGCTGAGAGAGGAAAATAAAGACATTTTTGATTTTCGATTTTTGATTAGAGATTAAATCATATATGAACAATCAAAAATCGAAAATCAAAAAATCAAAAATGAAAAAAATGAATATCGCAATATTAGCCCTTCAAGGAGCCTTTGCCGAACACGCGCAGATGCTCCACAACATCGGAGCGGAGAGCACCCTGATACGCAACCTAAGAGATTGGGAGGATTATTATCAGTTAGCTGACCCTAAAGCTCTTATAATCCCAGGCGGAGAAAGCACCGCTATGATGCGAATAATCAGAGACCTGAATCTTCTTGACCCGATTCGCGACGCTATCAAAAGCGGAATGCCAGTTTTCGGAACCTGTGCGGGTATGATAATGCTCGACGACGACCACCTCGCCGTTATGGACATCCACGCCAAGCGCAACGCCTACGGCCGTCAGTTGGGAAGTTTCTTCACCACCCACACCGTTGACGGTATCGGCGAGGTCCCTATGACCTTTATCCGTGCGCCCTACATCGAGACATCAGGCCCCAATGTAAAAATCCTCTCCGTGCTCGACGGCAACATCATCTGCGCCCAGCAGGACAAAATGCTCGTCTGCTCGTTCCACCCCGAACTAAACACCGACGAGCGGATCCATAGATATTTCTTGGAGATGGTGGGGTAAAAGGGAAACAAAAAAATCAGCAACCAAGGGAGAACTGAGGTTGCTGATTATATAAATATCTGTTAAGTCGTAAATACCACAAACTATTCCTCTTCCGAAGCGTCTTCTGAGTCTTCGTTCTGCAACAAGGCCAGAATTTCAGTCTTCAGTAATGGCAAATGATTGATGACTATGGACCATAAAATATCAGACGACAAACTGTCATATCCGTGAATTACATAATTACGGGCATCAACAATGCGTCTGGAATTTGTGATTTTTATATCACGAAAATCCTTCAAAATACGATTCATCGCCTCTCCGATAATCTCAATATTTCTTTCAACAGCACGCCTCAAGCACAAATTCTTATTAAATTGTTCAAAAAGTTTAGGCTTGCCCTCAAAGAAACTATCGATTTCCTCAATCGCAGTCAACATATCGTGAAGATATTTCTTTACATTATCTTGCATAAACCAATGATTTAGTAGCGTTTACGTTTTTTATGAAGTATGGATTTTTAAGGGACTGACTCTCCACCAAATCAACATTGCGACTCAGCAAATCCTCCAATGCGTATTTGAAATCAAAGAAGTTGGAAAAATAATCAGAAATCTCATCCTTGCTGAAATCAACCAAAAAATCAACATCACTCTCCGGTCTGAAACGGTCAGTAAGGATCGACCCAAACACAAAAAGAGTCTTTACCTTGTATTTTCTACAAAGTTCAGTAATAACGCTGATATATCTTTCTATGATTTTCATATCGCAAATGTAATTTCTTTTTCTGAGAAATTCAAGGAGAGGACCACTATTTTTGTCAAAATAAAAAATCAGCAACCAAGGAAGGTAATTTTCCAAGGTTGCTGAATTTCATTTTGGGGTAATATGGACAGCGTCCAAAATCTGGTAATAAAATATACCTACTTCAAGCCTCGCTTGGCGAAAGCCATATCCTCAATCTCCTTGGCACGGGATTTTGAGATTCCGAGGCTTTCCTTTCTTCTGTCAAGGAAACCACGCTCTTTCTCGTCGATGATACCGTCATCAAGTCGCTTGAAAACAAAATCGAAATATTTCTGTTCATCTGTATTCAGAACAATTGACGCCTCTAGTTCTGTAGCACGCTCAACAGATATGCCCAAATCCTTACGCAAGTCTTCCAAACACTCACGGTCGTTGGCACTAATCTTGCCATCTGCAATGTACACTTTTACTTCCTCAAGATATTCCTTCTCATCGGAAGTGAGGGATGACAACAAAGTGTTAGTGTTCTGCGGAATTGGAGTTGAGACAAAATTGGCAGTATTAGAATGATTTTCTGGCAAAGTCAAGACATCATTTTCACCATCATAATTTTCGTTGTCTTGTGAAGAAACAGCAGATATTACCTTTGAGTTATTAGAATCAACTGACTTGTCATTCTTTTTATCAATGAATTTTCCAATAAGATCCAAAGTTTTATTCGCAATTCCAATACCACCTTGTACAGCGGTATTAGTTGGTGAATAAAAATCTTTTGCTGTCTGTAGTCCTTTTTCCAAAATATCTCCACCCAACGTTATTGCTCCATCAATACCAGTATATGTAAATTTCTGTGTTTTAATCTCTTCGTCGGACGCGAAGTACACCTTAACACTGATTTTGACATTGCTGTTATAGAAAAATTGGGACTCTCTCAAACAATCTCCACCTGCTTTTACATCAACTAACAAACCTTCAAAATTTGCTTTTATAGAATCATATTTTGAACTACTAAATCTTTTCATTTTGTTAGTTTCAAATGATTCTTCCCAATGACTTATGCCTCTTTTTCTTTGAAGAATTAATTGTTGCCATTTCTGCTCACTTTTCAACCATAATATATCATCCGGTTCTGTAAAAGATACTTTTGGACAATATTTTTGATGTATTTTAAATTGTTGAGAGAGATGTTCCATATACTCTTCGTCTCTTGAACGAGCATAATCAGCATCTACTGATTTCGAGAAAAAATCTAACTTCAATTTGGCAGTAAACTTACTTACATATGAGGTAATTGAAGTAGAAGCATTTTCGGTTTCAACCTTTAATTCTTTTGCTCCAAGCATTTGAACTAAAAGCGCGAAGTCCATAATCTTATCATGTATTATTTCCAACTCGTGTTCTTCAAAACGGATATAAGTATTGGGTTTTACTGGATGTTGAATATAAAGAACATTAGTCAATGGGTTATTTTCAGGAAATTTCAATTCCTTGGATTTAATCTCGTCCAATGTCATTGTCGAGATATCGCCTCTTGTCAAATGAGGAGTGCCATTAGGAACAGGCATTAATAGTTGTGTTGTCACTGGCATTTTTCCGTTTTCTTCTCCCCCAGCCCCAAGGATCGAAATTCTAATTATACTTTACTCATTCATTAAGATACATAAAAAAAGCGTGGGACTCACTTGTTGACTCGTCCACGCCCTTAGGCCTTCGCATTGCCCTCAAAGTCAAACGAGCAACACGAACACCTCACGCTAATAGGCTATAGTAAAACCACACCATACCCACGGCCATTTCTGGCAATGGGATATGGCTGGTGTACAATACACCTTGTGAGGCATTCACCGTTGCTTTGTTTTGACTTTGATTTTGAAGTTGCGAAGTTCAAGGACGCCAAACCAAAGCGCTAAGTAAACGCCTTTATTATGTAAATTAGTCTGAAAAATTCAGACGGTCAAATTTAGAAAATCTTATATCATTCTCCAAACGATTTTCAAAATTTTTCGAAAAAACGCAAAAATTGTCCAAAAACCGTAAATTTTTGGGCGGATTTTGAAATAATCAGCAAAATCCACAACCCAAAAGTTGTACAAGTAAAATATTGTAATTATATTTGCGATTATGAAATACGAAAAAATTTTAGAGGACGGCAGACTTTGGGCTGTGAAATACGACGAGGACAATGACAATATTCTCCAAATATTGTTCGACCAATGGGAAGATCCTGTTTGGCTAAGAGATTTCTTTGTCAAGAATATCAGCGACTTGTCTTCATATTTCAAAATCACTGACGTAAATCAGGCGATTTTTGATACCTTGGAAGACAGAGAAAGACTTCAGTGCCTTATTTTGGACATTTCGCCTGACGCTGACTTGGACTTGATATTCCGTCCGCTAAACAATAACCGCACTCACGAAATGCTATTGGGCAAAGAAAAGGCAAGGCCCAAACGCAGTTTCAAGCATAGTTCGTGGCTCAGAATATACGCAATAAAACTTGAGCCGGGAATCTACATCGTTACTGGCGGAGCAATAAAACTGACAGCAACAATGCAGGAACGTGAGCATACATTACAGGAATTAATAAAAATGGAAAACGTCCGCAACCATCTCCTATTCGAGAACATTGTGGACGCAGACTCTTTCAACGAATACCTAACAGAATTGCAATAACTATGAAAACAGCCGAAGAAATAATAAACAATTTGGAGAAACATTCCACGGGGAAAACCTCCGACTTTGTGGCGAGAGCGAGGGAGCAACAGAAAAACAAAAGTTGGATCAGGCTCTCAAAATACATTGCTGTAATCACTCTCAGCAAAATGGAAGAACTGGGCCTAAATCAAACCCAGTTTGCAAAACTTATGGGCTGTTCGCAACAATACATCTCGAAGATTTTGAAAGGCAACGAGAACCTTTCTCTTGAAACCATTTCAAAAATTGAGGAATGTCTAAACATATCATTCTTTGAGCCCAAGACATCTGTGGCCGCGGAACCATCAATTCCATTCGGAATTAAAAAAACGTAAAAAACGCCCAAAAAGCAGATTTTTTGGGCAGATTTTGCGGATTTTTTCCTCACCTCTTAATCAAATCCTCCAAAGTAACCACCCAATGAATATTCATTGCCTGAGGGCTTTTCTTGAGACCTTTTGGGGAAATGATTACGGGCACAAAACCACCGGGAGTGCAGGTTTCTCGCTGGAAGGCCGAAATTCTCTCATTGATATTATCCATCTCGTCCTCGTCAAGAAGGTACTTGTCTTTTGAGAATTTAATCTCGCAGACGCTTGTAAGATTGTCGGCGCGCTCAATTATGAGATCTATCTGACGGCGCTTGCCATTCTCGTCGGGCTCCTTGCCACGCCACGAATAATATTCGGTGCTAATAGCCTGAAGCATAAGGGCGTTCTTTATCTGACTTATATGAGCCATACAAACCTTCTCGAAAGTCAAACCAAACCACGAGTTTATCATAGGCGTGTTGACATTCTTGGACCAGAAACTCTCGTCATTCGTCTTGCCATTCACAAATTTAAGATAGAAATTCATATAGAAATCCATCAACTGATAGATACCCTTCCGCTCCGAAATCTTCTTTTGCTTAATCCTGCAAAAACGAATAATATCGCAGTTAACAAGGTTTTGGAGCATAGTAGAAAGTTTGCCACTTGACTCCGTTTTCAATAATTTTGCAATTTCGTCACGCGAAAGACCCTGTTTGTTTTCAAAAAGAACCTCCACGATTTTTATGTAAGGCTCGCTTGTCTTAAACAAAGTATTGAAAATCCTATCGAACTCCAGCCTCAACTCACCCTTGCTGTTAAAATACAACAAATCAATATTTTGCTCAAGACTGAAACGTGGATCCAAAAGGCTAAGATAATAAGGAATACCGCCGAGACACATATAAGTTTTGAGTACCGACATTTTGTCCCATCCGAATTTTTTCTTGCTGAGAAAATCGGCGGTCTCACCGAGAGTGAATTGCGTAAGATGAATCTCGTGGGTAATCCTGTTGTGCAGACCACCGTGATTATCAATGATATTCTCTATCATCCAGGAAGTTGCGCTTCCACAAACCACAAGCATAAGATTATCCTGAAGCGACGCCCAAGAGTTCCAGAAATAACCCAAGGCGTCCACAAAATCAGATTTCTGAGTATCAAAGCAAGGCAACTCATCAATAAAAACCACATTGCGCTTGCGTTTGCTCATCCTTTCAATAAGGAAATGGCGGAGAATACGGAAAGCCTCAATCCAATCGTCAGGCGATTTCTCCACCTTGTAATTATACATATCAAAAGCGTCGGTAAAGGCTTTGAACTGCGTTTCCTTCTTACCGTTCATAACACCCGTTACCGTAAAAACAAACTGATTACCAAGAACTTGATTAATCAAGAAAGTCTTACCGACACGTCTGCGTCCATATATTGCGATAAACTCAGCCCTGTCGGAATCAGCATAATATTTCAAACGGGAAATCTCCTCTTCCCTACCAATTATCTTTGCCATAGTAATTTGATTTACAACGGCAAATATAAAAAACAATTCTGATATTTCTGTTCCAAAACGATAAAAATTTCATCAATTTGGAACAAAAAAAATTATTTCTGTTCCAAATCGCTCAAAAAACATTCGATTTGGAACAGAAATATTTCATATCAAAAACTATATTTACCTGATTATCTGATACATAAAATTTCAATATCAGCAAAAAATCAGTAAAAAAATTTTCAATCAATCTCCCCCCTCAAATCACATAAGTATTAAACGAATGTGGCTTGGTCTTTATGTTCAGATACTTGTTTCCAATCTTAACATTCACAGTGTTTTCGCTGTCGGTGAAGTTTCCTGATACCACAACGTAGCCCTTGCCGTGACGGAAAACCACAAGCGGAGTCTTGGGAGATTTACGGCCTGAGTATCTCAGCATCTCGTCGCCGGGATCTACAAAGTGGCTGAAATGCTTAACGGCGTAATACTCAGCGGTGTAGCGATGAGCACGGGTCTTGCTGTCCACCTGTATCAGAGCGTTCTGCGACCATCCCCAAGTGCTCATACCATTATCGGGAAGAAGGAAATTCCAGATATAATACTCATCAACATCATTGCCGAGATTGTCGGAAATAAGGAAGAAAGTATGCTCGCCGGCGTTCCAATCCATAGAACCGTTTCCGCACTCGCTCTCCGAACACATATAGTGAAATCCCTCGAACCTTCTCGTGAGGTCGAACAGACATTCGCGACATTCCCACTGAGTGGCTATGCCGTAGAGTTGTTTACACAAATCCTTGTCACTGAGTATCTTCAAAATATAGTCGTAGCGGTTGGTGTTGAAGGTTCCGAGCCAGAGTTTAACCTCGGGATGCGATTTTCTGAGTGTAGGGCCCAGATAGTCGCGGTTGAATATGATTGTGCCTTCCGCTGTCCAGGCGCATCCGGGATACGGAGTGTAGGAATACGCCTCGTTCTGATAGCAGACAGTTGTAATGTTGATGCCTTGCTCCTTGTACAAGTCGATGAACTTGACGAACATATCAGCATAACATTGAAGGTATTGCTCATTCATAATAAAATAGTTCTGCTTGGTGAGACGCTTGGGATATACGCCGTCGCGGTCGCCGAGAAGTTTCACCTCGTCCTCATCCACGGGATCGCCATCGTGAAGCAGATAGTCCTTGCGTGGATCCTGATTATTGTACTTACTGCTTACTACGCAATAATCCTGATTGATCTTCATCCACGAGGGCGGGCTCCAAGGCGACATAAAGAAAGTCATATCCTTGTTGTACGCCTGCGCGGCCTTGATGAGCGGGATGATATTGCGCTTGTCGTGCTCTATATTGAAGTATTTGAGGGCGAAGTCACCGCTAACCTCCGAGCAGGAATACCATTCGCGCGCATAGTCGTTGGCGTTCATCGATAGACGACCCTTGGTGAAATGCAAATCGCCGTCAGGAGCAAAAAGATTTCTCATAATCTCGTCCTGAGCCTTGCGGTCCAGAAGGTTGAACGCGTCCCAATCCAACTCGTTGAAACAGGTTCCCCAGGCCACGAAGGGTATGCCCCTGCCGTCGAAGTCCACTGATGCCACCGTTTCTCCCACGGGCTTGCCGGAGAGCGAGGTTTTTCCGACGGCCCACTCATTGCCCTCGGTGCTTGTATAGGAGACAACGCTCTGCCCCGACGCCACCGTAGCCGACATCAGCGCAAAAGCCAAAAGATAATTTTTCATAAGATTATAGTTTTACAACGAATTAATAGATATCTTAAAAGACGTCGCTTCGCTCAAAATCTTTTTAAAATTGGTTTAGAATTATTTGCCCGAAATCTTGGGCGAAAATTTTACAAAAATCTCTTTGTCCCTAACGGGACGGGATTAAATCCGCGGGCTCGTAGAGACCTAAAAATTTTTGAATGATTTTCGCCCTGAATTTCGGGCAAAACATCAGAATATAAAAAAAAGATTTTTGAACAATTTTGAGCGAAGCGACGTCTTCAATTACAAGAACGCATATTTCAGCACAAACAACACCGCAAGCACCACCATTCCCACGTTGAGTTCCTTGAACTTACCGCAAATGGCGTGGAGGAGCACCCAGGTGATAAGGCCGAGGAGGATGCCGTCGGAGATTGAATATGTGAGAGGCATCAGGGCCATACATACAAAACAAGGTATGGCGGTGATGAAGTTGTCGAACGGAACCTTGGCAACATCAGCCATCATCATAACGCCCACGAGAACCAAGGCAGGCGCTGTGGCCTGGGCGGGAACTGCGAGGAAGAATGGCGCCAGGAACAATGCCAACGCAAAGCAAACCGCTGTCGAGAAGGCTGTAAGACCGCTACGTCCGCCCTCATTTACTCCTGATGCGCTCTCCACGTAGGTGGTAACGGTGCTTGTACCGAGCACGGCGCCCACGGCTGTACCGATGGAATCAGCCATAAAAGCCTGTTTCAGGCGTGGGATATTGCCCCTGCTGTCGGCCATTCCGGCACGTGTGCTTACTCCGATGAGAGTTCCGATGGTATCAAACATATCGATGAAGAGGAATGTGAGAACGCAGACCAGCATATCGATGGTGAAGATATTCTCGAACTCAAACTTGCAGAACACAGGCGAGAGACTTGGCGGAAGGTCGAATACGGTAGTGAAATTGGTGATTCCCAGCGGAATACCTATCAATGTAGTGGCCACGATTCCGATGAGCAACGCACCCGTAACTTTGCGGACAAGCAAAACCGCTGTAAGCAAGATTCCGAAACAAGCCAGCAGAACGGCGGGCTCGTGAAGGTTGCCGAGGGTCACAAAAGTGGAAGGACTATCGGCCACGATGCCGGCATTCTTCAGACCTATGAAGGCGATGAAGAGACCTATGCCCGGCGCAATGGCACGACGCAGAGCCAACGGCATCCACTCAACAATTTTCTCACGCAAACCGGTAAGTGTCAGGAGGATAAATATAAAACCCTCAACCAATACTGCGGTAAGCGCAAACTGCCACGAGTAGCCCATTGTCTGAACTATTGTGTAGGCGAAAAACGCGTTTAGGCCCATTCCCGGAGCCAGCGCGAAAGGCAGTTTGGCATAAAGCGCCATCACGAGAGTAGCCACAACGGCGGAAATCACGGTGGCGGTAAAAACTGCCCCCTGATCCATACCAGCATCAGCCAATATTCCCGGGTTCACGGCCAGGATATAGGCCATAGTCAGGAACGTTGTGATACCGCCCATCACCTCCTTCTTCACAGAATGATGATCGGCATCAAATCCAAAAAGTTTAAGTAATTTGTTCATTTTCCTTGTAATTAAGAATTAACGTGAATAAGATGGAAAGTAAAAAACGTCGCTTCGCTCAAAATTAATCAAAAATAAAAAAAAATAGTTCTATGGTTTTGCCCGAAATCCCGGGCGAAAATCATTCAAAAATTTTCCGGTCCCTACGGGACCACTACTAATAGCACAGAACCACGTCCCGTTAGGGACAAAGAGATTTTTGTTAAATTTTTGCCCGGGATTTCGGGCGTATCAAAATTTTAAAAATTATTTTAATAAAATTTTGAGCGAAGCGACGTCTTTAAAAATTCGTCAAACTCACGTTAATAAAAAAACTAAATATCCAGAGCGGCGTGATAGCCCTCATAGATTGCCTTTGTGATATTGGCCGGACGCACGCAGTCGCCCACCTCACGGACAAACTTTGCCGAGCGTCTAAGAGCATCAACATCAGCACGGTTGCTACGCTGACCTAACGCACAGATCACAGTCTTGCCGGGCACGAGAATTTCCTTGCCGTCCTTGTCGGCGCAGAGAACGCCATCGGCGGTAATCTTCAAGCCCTTGTATTCTGTGTGGGCCTCGCTGAACTCAGCCACCTTCTTCATAAGGATTGGACGGTTTCTGATATTGCAGTCGGGAGCCAGAGTATCGCGCATCTCCACGAGGTGAACCTTCTTGCCCTCCTGTCCGAGGTGAACGGCGCACTCGCAACCTGCAAGACCGCCTCCGAGAACAACCACAGAATCCTGAACCTTGTCCTTTTCCAAATAATAATTGTTTACGATTACCACATTCTCGCCGTCGATGCCAGGGATAGGCGGAACGAGTGGCGACGAGCCAACTGCAAGAATCAGCGCGTCAACGTCTTCCTTCTCCACGTATTCGGGAGTTACATTGGTGCTTAGGCGGATTTCGACACCCTCGTCAATGGCCTGTCGCTCAAGCACTACGCCGAGTTGATACATCTCGTACTTGAATGGGATGGCCTGCTCGGATTTCAGGATACCGCCCACCTTGTCGGTCTTCTCGCAGAGAATCACCTGATGGCCACGCTGAGCGGCGGTAATGGCGGCCTTGAGTCCAGCAACGCCTGCGCCCACCACCATCACTTTCTTTTTCCTAACGGCGGGCATCACATCCATTCCCT
>JAZQPB010000244.1:0-1745 GCA_045628165.1 Bacteroidales bacterium
CCTCGACGGCACACTCGACTCGGCATTCGGCGGCAAGGTCACCAAGCAGAGCGCATTCTGTTTCGAGACCCAGCACTATCCCGACGCGCCCAACAACGCCAACTTTGCCAGCACCACACTCCGCCCCGGCCAGATATACAACCACAAGACCGTATTCAAGTTTGAGGTAGAGAACGAGAGCGACAAGAAATTTTTCCCGGAGGTATAGCCAGCTGATGGCGATATAGACCTCATCCCCCAATAATCGAAGCACTGAGCCCGCACAAGGCCCGGCGCTTCGATTATTTCGATTAATACACACACATCACCCAAAAACAGGAAATCCATGCCACCAGCATTAGCCAACTTTCTGGAAATAACATCAATACTGCTGATGTATTTCATGGCCTCCGACTATTTCTGGAACCAATTCAGCGCTACCGGCAAGAAAATCTACCAGTACCTGACCGGAATAATGCAGGGAGCCATGGGCATACTGCTCATCACCAAAAAGGTGGAGTGGCTGGAATACTATACATTCGACGCAAGAGCCGTGCTCCTGTGCCTCACCGGCCTGGTATTTGGACGCATACCGGCCCTGATATCCACCGCCATGATGGCGGCATTCACCATATTCTACACCAGCGGCACCACAGAGATGCTGTATCAGCTGGCATACACCATCTGCATACCCATAGTGGCGCTCACCATACTGCACCGCAACCCCAAGTGGCAGCAGACCAGCTATTACAAGACCATAACACTCTGCACGCTGATAGCGCAGACCATAATATACATCACCATACTGCTGCAGCCCAGCCCCCACAAGGCCGAAATACTCACAGAGACCATAGTGCCCGTATGGCTGCTGATAGGCATCTCCAACATATCCATAGGCAGCATGCTCCACAGCCGCGTGCTCAACGGACAGCTGCAGAAAGAGCTGATGAGGAGCGAGATGAAATTCCAGAAAATAGCCCTCTGCTCGCAGGACAGCTTCTGGGAGCTCGATTCCACAGGCATAATAAAATACGTGACCGGCGATACCATGAGCTTCATAGGCTACAGCAACGAGGAGCTGATAGGAATAATGCCGCACGCCCTGGTAGCCGACACCGAATCGATAAACGTACTGCTGGAATTCACCGCCGCACAAGACGACAAAGTATTCAACAACAAGATAGTGCTGATGCACAAGCGCGGATACAGAATATACTGCGAGGCCCGCGGAATCAAGACCTTCGACTCGCAGGACCGCGTAACGGGATTCATAGGCATAATCCACAACTGCACCGAGCAGCATCTCCACGAGGTGCTGATGCGCAACAACGAGAAAATAATGCGCGAGCAGAACACCGAATTCCGCAAGATGAACGAGGAGCTCCGCACCAACAACAAGCAGATCAAGGAGACCAACCGCCAGCTCACAGAGGCCAACAGCAAGGCAAAGGAGGCGCAGACATCGCAGATTGCCTTCATGACCAACATAGGCCACGAGCTGCTGTCGCCCATCAACGACATAATAAGAATAGCCGACTCGCTCTACGACAACAACCTGCCGCCCGAGCAGCGCCCCATGGCCCTGCAATACATCAAGGAGCACTGCGACTTCATGACATCGCTGATATCGGACATCACCGACACCGACATCATAAACAAGGGCATGCTGAAAATAAGGCTCACACTGGGCAATGTAGACGAGCTGATGGCCGACCTCTACGACTACCACCACTACAAAAACAAGTACATATACAAGAAACCCATTC
>JAZQPB010000245.1:0-27515 GCA_045628165.1 Bacteroidales bacterium
GTTATCAGCAAGATCGTGTCCGAGTCGCCGTATGCCGTGGTATTGTGCGCCGACTTCAACGAGCCGCCTGTATCCTACTGCTACCGCAAAATCCGTGGTCAGAATCTCGTGGACGCATTCTGCGAGAGCGGCACGGGATGGGGAGGCACCATCAGAGTCAAGTTCCTGAGCTTCCGAATCGACTACATCATGCACTCGCCGGTGCTGCAGTCCACGGGTTTCAAGACCTACAGGGAGAACCTCTCCGATCATTTCGCCATTAGCTGCAAGATAAAAATCTAACAACATGACTATCACTGCTATCATTATCATACTGCTGATATTGGTGTATTGCCATCTGGTGATGGGATGCGTGGACAGTTTCCGCACATTCACATCGGATGAGTATATGCTGGGCGGTGCAGCTGATGGCGCACTTCCTGCGGCCGACATCGTTGTGGCGGCCAAAAACGAGCAGGACAACATCCCCTCTCTGGCCCGCTCCATCAATGGGCAGACACATCCCGGATGCCGTCTGATCTTTGTGGACGACCACTCCACCGACTCCACTCTCCAGGAGGCGCGCCGCAGTTTTCCCGAGCCTCACACAGTAATGCAGAGCTCCGGCCACGGCAAGAAAGACGCTCTGCGCGAGGGAATCCTCCAGAGCCGTGCCGAATACATCCTGAGCACCGATGCCGACTGTTTTCCGCAGCCTGAATGGGCCGGGCTGATGGTGCGCGCCGCACAGCTCCGCAACGCCGACATGGTGATGGCCCCGGTGATAATAGAGCCCATAGACAGCGGAAATATGTTCCACAGGCTGCAGATGGTGGAATCGTTCGCCATGATCACCATTACCGGCGGCACATGCCTCGACGGCAGGCCAGTGATGTGCAACGGCGGCAATATAGGCTACCGCGCCGATTTCATGAAAGGCAACACCGACGGACTGAACACCAAATACGCATCGGGCGACGATATGTTTATGATGGAGACCGCCAGCCGGCAGAGGCGCAGTTTCGCCTACGTGCGCCATCCCGGAGCCGTAATCCGCACCAAGGGCGTGGCCACATGGAAGGCCCTGCTCAATCAGCGCGCGCGCTGGGTGAGCAAGACCGGCGGATACACATCATGGTTTATCCTCTTTTTCGCATTCGCCATCCTCTTGGGCAACATGGCCGCCATAGCATCGCTGGTGTTGTCTTCTTTCCAGCTGATGGCGTGGTGGATTACGGGCCTCCTGTGGCTGCTGAAGGGCGCTGTGGACGCGGCCTCGGCATTGGTGCCGGCATCATTCTACAAGGAGAAACTCCGTATCTGCGATGTGCTGGTGCTGGAGCTCTGCTACCCGTTCTACGTGGTCTCGAGCGTGTTTTCGGCCGTTACCAGAGGGTTCAAGTGGAAATAATTGCCATTAGCTGAAAAAAAATAAAAATATTTGCAAAAATGTATTGCGGCGCTCAAAAATTTTTTATACCTTTGCGCCCGATCACACAATAAATTAAACATTTTAAAATTACAAATTATGTATTTGGACGCTGAAAAGAAATTAGAGATTTTCGGAAACTACGGAAAGTCTAATAAAGACACCGGTTCTGTTGAAAGCCAGGTTGCCTTATTTTCCTACCGTATTCAGCATTTGACAGAGCACCTCAAGAAGAACATCCATGACTTCGGTACAAAGAGGGCTTTGACTGGTTTGGTAGGTAAGAGACGCTCACTTCTTGATTACCTCAAGAAGAGAGACATCGAAAGATATAGAGCACTCATCAAGAAGTTAGGCTTGAGAAAGTAATCCAAAGGACTCTAAAAGACACTAAGGAAGGGGCTATATGTTTTACTGTGGCCTTTTCCTTTTTGTTTATTTACACTAAATGAATTTTAGCAGGTTTTATCCTATACCTAATATCGTATCAGAATGAACGTAATTACAAGAGAAATTGATCTTGGCGACGGACGCAAGGTTTCTGTGGAGACCGGAAAGCTCGCCAAGCAGGCCGACGGCTCAGTGATTCTGCGCCAGGGCAATACTGTATTGCTGGCTACCGTATGCTCTTCGAAGGAGAGCAACCCAGAGGCTGACTTTATGCCTCTTACTGTTGAATATCAGGAGAAATATTATTCAAACGGCCGTTTCCCAGGCGGTTTCCTCAAGAGAGAGGGCAAGGCTTCCGACTATGAGATCCTTACCGCACGCCTTATCGACCGCGCTCTCCGTCCATTGTTCCCAAAGGACTATCACGCAGATACTTTCGTAAATGTATACCTCCTTTCTGCCGACAAGGAGACTATGCCTGATGCATACGCAGGACTCGCCGCATCGTGCGCTCTCAGCGTTTCTGATGTGCCTATCGAGATGCCTATTGCCGAGGTTCGCGTGGCAAGAGTGGACGGCAAGCTGATGATAAACCCAACATTCGAGCAGAACGAGCGAGCTGATATCGAGCTCGTGGTAGGCGCTACATACGACAATATCCTCATGGTGGAGGGCGAGATGAACGAGGTATCCGAGGCTGAGATGCTGGAGGCTATCAAGTTTGCCCACGAGGCCATAAAGCCTATGTGCAAGATGCAGATGGAGATGGCTGAGGCCAAGGGCGTTGTAAAGCGTGAGTACGAGCCTGAGATCTCTGATCCAGAGCTTCAGGAGCGCATCCACAACGAGCTCTACCAGAAGATTTACGATGCCGCACGTCAGGGTCTCCCCAAGCACGAGAGAGCCGACGCTTTCGCAAAGATTGAGGAGGATTTCACAGCCTCTCTCGGTCTTACTGAGGAGGAACTCGAGGAGAAGAAGCTCCTTATCGGCCGCTACTTCCACGACGAGCTCCGCACAGCTGTTCGCCGCCTGATCCTCGACGAGGGCGTTCGTCTCGACCAGCGCAAGACCAACGAGATCCGTCCTATCTGGTGCGAGGCCGATGTTTTGCCTTCGGTTCACGGCTCGGCAATCTTCACCCGTGGCGAGACTCAGTCGCTCGCTACCTGCACTCTCGGCACCAAGCTCGACGAGCAGATTATCGACAATGTATTGGAGCAGGGCCGCAACAACTTCCTCCTCCACTACAATTTCCCTCCATTCGCTACCGGCGAGGCACGTCCTGTACGTGGCGTTTCACGTCGTGAGGTTGGTCACGGAAACCTGGCACACCGCGCCCTCAAGAAGGTGCTCCCTTCTATAGAGGACAATCCATATACTATCCGCGTGGTATCTGATATCCTTGAGTCTAACGGCTCTTCTTCTATGGCTTCGGTTTGTGGCGGCTGTCTGGCCCTCATGGATGCCGGCGTCAAGATCAAGAAGCCTGTATCAGGTATCGCCATGGGTCTTATCACTGACGGCAAGGATGGCAAGTGGGCCGTTCTCTCCGACATTCTCGGCGACGAGGACCACCTCGGCGATATGGACTTCAAGGTTTGCGGTACTCCTGATGGTATCACAGCCTGCCAGATGGATATCAAGGTTGACGGTCTCTCATACGAGATTCTCGCCAAGGCTCTCCAGCAGGCCAAGGAAGGCCGCGCACACATCCTCGGCATCATGCTCCAGACTATCGACAAGCCACGCGAGGACTACAAGCCATTTGTACCACGCATGATGAAGTTCACCATTGCCAAGGATTACATCGGCGCAGTTATCGGACCCGGCGGCAAGATTATCCAGGATATCCAGGCTACCACAAATACTGTTGTGACCATCGACGAGACCGACGGCGTAGGCGTTGTTTCTATCTCGGCTGTCAACAAGGCCGATATGGATGCCGCTTATGAGCGCATCAAGGGTATCGTGGCCGAGCCAGAGCTCAACGAGGTTTACAAGGGCAAGGTTAAGTCAGTGGTAGAGTTCGGCGCATTCGTAGAGATTCTCCCAGGCAAGGAAGGTCTTCTCCACGTATCGGAGATGGATTGGAAGCGCATCGAGGATCCTCACGACTTCATCAAGGAAGGCGACGAGATCGAGGTTAAGCTCATCGACATCGACAAGAAGAACAACAAGCTGAAGCTCAGCCGCAGAGTTCTTGTTCCAAAGCCAGAGGGCTATGTAGAGCGTCCTCCACGCCCAGAGGGTCCACGCGGACCTCGTCAGGGTGGCAACGGTTTCCGTCCAAACGGCGGTGACCGCGGTCCAAGAAACGGCGGCAATGGTTTCCGTCCTCACAACCGTGGCAACAACGGTGACGGCAATGCACAGTAAATAATTTGATTCAGATTATTGCTAAATAACAAATTTTCACCCATGGCAAATTTTTGATTTGTCATGGGTGATTTTTTTTATTACCTTTGCCCCATGCGAAGAATCATTGCGATATTATTGCTGCTGATATCAGCTGCCACACACGCACAGGCTGCCGGAAACAATAAACTCGACAGCCTGATATCGGTGTATCATAGCCTCGACGACGGCGATACATGCAAGATGTCGGTATGCTATCAGATTGGCTGTGAGCATTCCAATGTGGATTCGCTTATAGTATGGGCAGACAGACTGTTGGTATTAGCTGAAAAAAATAAAGACTATACCAAGATTTGTACGGCCTACAGATGGCAGGGCTGGGCTTATTACTACATTGATGAATACACCAAGTCGTTCGACAACTACTATCGCTGTCTTAATTTTGCGAGGGAGCATGATCTCCAGCACATTAAGGGTTCTACTTTCAGGTCGTTGATAGAGGTATACAGATGTGTGTCGGATTTCAAGGAAGCTGAAAATTGTGCCGATTCGGCATTGTCGATTTTCAGGGAGCTGAACGATTCGGTGGCCATTGGAAGGTGTCTTATCAATTTGGCCAATGTTTATTTGGATCAGCTGATTTTCGATTTGGCCGAAGAGACAATGAAGGAATGTATCAGGATAGATTCCGCAAAAACTTCTGAGATTTATCTTGTGTCCGACTATTTGAAGATTCTTGAAATCAAGCTCTTGCAATGCGACATTTGTTTCCGTAAACCCGATATCAGTCTCGTATGGGAGGCTAAGGATTATTGCCGCAAGCTGATGGCTATTGATTCCAAGAAGAAAACGAACAGATACCTGGCTCTTTCGTTTTTTGCCCGCACATTGTATTACGAAAACCGTTACTATGATTACCGTGGCGCGCGGAGAGCCATGCTGCTGGACAGTATGTATGCCTTCTGCGTTGAGGAGCAGGCTGTTGCTGATAATATCTCATCGCAGGAGGCTGAGTTTTCGGCTGCCATCGATTGGGCCAATTATTACATATCCTGCCGTAAATTCGATAAGGCCAAGCTGATTCTTGATTCTCTGAGCGGGGCTGATGTGGATGATTTCAATTCGTATCTGCCTATTTCGTATCGCGATTATTATATGGCCATAGGCGACTACAAGTCGGCGGTGGATTATGTCAATCAGTTGTTTGACGAGAAAATGGAGTTTTGCTCGCCAGCTAATGCCGTTAAGTATACCCGGAGCATCGAGAAGGAGCGTTACGATAATCTGCAGAGGGAGCGCGACATCAAGGACCGCACACGGAGTATTATTGCGATATCGGCTTTCGCCATCGTATTGATTGTGCTGCTGTTTGTGGCTCTTGCGCTGTATGCCAAGCGGCGGAGCGTGGCCAAGCTCAATGCCAAAAACCGCCAGATTACCGATTCCATTCATTATGCGTCGGTCATTCAGAAGGCGGCTCTGCCCAAGGACGATTACATCAGGGAGCTTTTTCATGATTATTTCATCATCTACCGTCCGCTGCATATTGTGGCCGGCGATTTCTACTGGGTAAGCCGTGTGGAAAAATACCGCATAGTTGTATGCGCCGACTGCACGGGTCACGGTGTGCCGGGAGCTTTTGTAAGTATGCTCGGTATCAGTCTGCTCAATGAGGTATCTTCCAGCATATCAGCTGATAACAATGCAGCTGAAGTGCTAAACATCCTGCGGGCCAAGCTTATGCACGCTCTTGGACAAAGCAAGAAGAAATATGACCACGGTGCTGTATACGCCATGGACGGCATGGATCTCGCCATGGTGGTGATGGAGGACGGCAGCAATGTGATTCAGTTTGCCGGGGCCTACCGTCCGCTGTGGATATGGCGCAAGGGCGAGCTTTTGCAGATAAAACCTGATAAGATGCCTATCGGAATTTATCTGGGTCCCGAGAAAGACTTCACCAACCATGAGATAGAAGTTCAGCCGGGCGATGTGCTTTATATGTTCAGTGACGGCATTCCCGATCAGTTTGGCTACACCAACAGCGACCACTCGGAGTGCCGGCATTTTTCTACCAAGAGGCTCGCAAGGCTTATCGGTGATATCGGAGCCAAGCCTCTTGATGAGCAGAAACGCATTATAGAGGAGACTGTGGATAATTGGAAAAACGGTTATCAGCAGCTGGATGATAATATTCTGATGGGAATAAGGATATAAAGGAAATGCACGGATTTCGTCTTTTTGGCCGACGGAGTCCGTGCATTTTTTTTGCCATTAGCTGCCTGAAAAATATACTAATCTTTCTCTTTCTCCTTGAAGAAGTTGGGCGCTACGGTTTTCTTGATGAAGTGGGTGAAGTATCTGGCCATGTCGGCGTCGAACTTGGCGTTGGGGTGCCAGTCGGCTCCGTACTGGCTGTCTTCCTGCAGCTCCTGAAAGTCGAAACGGAATATCTTGCTGTCCTGTCCGGTCAGCATGGCGTTTATGGTGTTGTTGATGGCTGTCATCAGCTCACCCGACTGCTCGTAGTGCAGCATTGGCGAGTTCAGGAGCACTATCTTGGCGCTTGGATAGTGTGTGCGGATGTTCTTGATGAATTCGGCGTATGCCACGCGGAATTTCTCCTTGTTGTAGTTGTGCTCGCTGAGGTCGTTGGTGCCCAGGCCCACCACCACTACGTCGGGTTTCCATGTGGAGAAGTCCCATGGAGTGTTGTTGTCGTTGATGAGTGCGTTTTCGTATACTCTCGGCATTGGCCACTCGCTGCCGGTGATGGTGTCGCCGTAGTTCTTGTAGATGCCTATTCCGGAGCGGGCCACCACCATGGATATTGCGTTTAGGTTTTTGATGGTGAGTCCGGCGAACGATTTGGCGAAGTTGCTGGTGGAATCGGCGAAGTGGTCTTCCTTGCATGATGCCTCGTTGCCGTATCCGCAGGTTATGGAGTTGCCTATGAATTCTATCTTGAGGCGTTTCTTTGTGTTGGGTTTCAGGATTTTGGCGTTGCTGTCGGAGAGCTTGAATCCGTGGAATTCGGGGTATCTGCCGTATTCCTCGGTTACCAGCATCAGCTTGATGGTGTGCTCGCCCTGCGCAAGGCCGTCAGCTATACTGAACTCCATTATGCCGTCGGGCTGGTTGTGGGTGCTGAATTTCTTGAATCCGCCACCGTCGATGCTTACGGCGTAGTATCCTGAGTTTGCCTTCAGCTGGGCAGATACGCCGCCCTTGCCGCTGAAGTGTATTGTGAATGCCGTGCCGGGGTAGCAGTAGTGCCTTGTATCGTTCTTGAGCAGGGTGCGGCCCTCGGTGAGGATGTTGGCATTGGATGGGGACACGTTTACCTGTGCCCACGATGCTCCGAATGTAATGGACATGGCCATGCCCAGCATTATTTTTAGTGCTTTGTTCATCTATGTTGTCTGTTTTTTATTCTTGTTGGTTGCTTGGTATCAATACTTTGGGTATTTCCCACTGGCCTTTGTAGTCGGCCTCGTTGATGGGCTGGCCTTGTGAGTCCAGGAATTTGTGGTTCTTTTTCCTAAGCTTGCGGCACTGCCCGCTCTGTATTGCCTCTTTTACGAGGGCTATTATCTCGGTGGTGTCGGCATCGGGATGGTCGGCGCCTATGCGAGCCCCTATGTTGTTGTTGTAGAGGTCCATCTCGCTCATCATCTTGTCTTGCATGAGTCCGCCGTTGCGGTCGGGGTTGTTTTCGAATTCGGCTCTGTTGCCGTCTTCGTGTGCCTTGCCGAGCGACAGGGCTTTGCTGAACCCGATTTTCTGTGCTGTGAGGGCCATCCAGAGAGTGTGCTTGAAGGCGTCGGCCATTCCTCCAGAGAGGTCGCCGTCGAGGTCGCTGTCGTTTTTGTGGTCTGTGGCCAGCTGACGCGCGGTGGTGGCCAGCTCGTGGGTTCGGAATGCCGCTATCGGATGCCGGCGCACCCATTTCTGCTCGGCCAGGCTCAGCTTGTTGTATGAGTCCAGAAACTGGGCGTATGCCTCGGTGCGTGTGGCAATGATTATGGCGGCCGTTATCAGCGCAGATAGGATGATGCTACTGACTATCGTCTTTTTCATCCAAGGCTTCATCTTTTTTTGATTGGGGTTTGTCTACTATCACCACAAATTCGCCTTTGGGCGGTTTGGCCTCAAATGCGGCTATTAGCTCGTCGGCTGTGCCTCTCAGGGTCTGCTCGTGGAGTTTGGATATCTCTCTGGAGACTGATATTCTGCGGTCGGGGCCGAAGTATTGTTTCAGCTCGCCCAGGAGCTTGGCTATGCGGTATGGCGATTCGTAGAATATTGTGGTGAGGCCCAGTGCGCTGAGCTCGGTGAGTTTTTTCTGCCGGCCTTTTTTCTGCGGCAGAAATCCCGCGAAGACAAAACTCTCGCATCCGAATCCCGAATCCACGAGGGCCGGCACAAATGCCGTGGGGCCGGGCAGACATTCCACTTCTACTCCTAATTGCACGCAGGCCCTCACCAGCATGAATCCTGGGTCTGATATGGCGGGTGTGCCGGCGTCGGATATCAGGGCGATGTCCTCGCCGCCGAGTATCCTCTGGGCGTACATCTCGCATGTCTGGTGCTCGTTGAACTTGTGGTGGCTCGCGGTGCGTGTGTTTATGTTGAAGTGCTTGAGCAGGCCTGCGCTTGTGCGGGTATCCTCGCACAGGATCAGGCTGGCCTGGCTGAGAACCTTGATGGCTCTGTATGTCATGTCTTCGAGGTTGCCCACCGGGGTGGGGACTACGTAGAGTTTTGCCATTGCTGTGGGATTTTTTTGGGGTTTTGTTACTTGTTGGTGGCGGTTTTCTCCACCATCATCTTCTTCTCGTTGTACTTGAAGTAATAGTTGTATTTTTTCTTCTTGCCTACTATAAAGGTGTATTTCTCGCCATTGCCCATGGTTACGTTCTCGGCCCACTGGAATGGGTAGTCTACTCCGTATTTCTTGCTGAATGCCTCGAGGATTTCCCGGTCTACATCGTCCTTGGCTATCTTGGTGGATGTCCATACCAGGGTGCCGGCGTCGGTGTAGCGGCTCATCTTGTTTTCGTATTCGGCGGTGTATGTGTCGCCTGCCTTGTACCAGGCCGCTTTCTTGCAGGCTGCCTTGGATGCGTCGAGGGTATACTGTACCTGTACTGCCTGAGGCACTTTCTTCAGTTTTACTACTTCCTGGGCGCCGGCCAGCTGACAGCTGAGCATTATGGCGGCCGCTATTATCAAAATTCTTCTCATGTTTGTAATTTGTTAAATTGGGTTATAAATTTGGCGTAAAGTTACATTTTTTTTGCTATTAATGTGTTATACTTAAAATTGTTTTTTAATTTTGCCGAAAGATTTTTTGCTTGAACAGTTAATATCACTAATAAAAATAAATAGAAATGAAAAGATTATTCGTTTTGGCAGCCCTTGTGGCTCCCATGTTCATCACATCGTGCAACAACTCCGAGTTGCAGAGACTTCAGCAGGAGAACGACTCGCTCAGGAGCGTGGCTATTACCGGTGGTGTAAAGATCGATGATTATTTCGCCGCTTTCAATTCCATCCAGGAAAACCTCAACAGCATCAAGGAGAAGGAGCAGATTATCTCTCTCCGCACCGGCAACGGCGAGGTGGATGGCCGTGCCGCCGACCAGATAAACGACGATATCGCCGCCATCTACGAGCTTATGAACAAGAACAAGCAGACTATCAAGGATTTAAATACCAAGCTCAATCAGAGCGGACTCAAGAACAAGGAGATGGCCAAGACCATCCAGCTCCTTACCGAGCAGATGGAATCCAAGGACAAGGAGGTTACCGCGCTTAAGTCTCAGCTGGAGCGCATGAATGTAATCGTGGAGGACCTCGACGCCAAGGTTGCCGCTCTCGATTCCACTCTCAATGAGGCTCAGCAGGTGAATGAGGAGCAGAGCGAGCTGATATCGTCTCAGGATGCGGCTCTTAATGCCGTGTATTATGTGCTGGGCAGCAAGAAGGAGCTCATCAGCCACGGCGTGGTAAGCAAGGACGGCATGTTTAAGCCCTTGAAGATTGGCGACTCGTTTGATAAGAGCTACTTTACCCAGGTGGACCTCAGGTCGCTGAGCTCTATCAACCTCAATGTGAAGAAGGCTACACTCCTCTCGTCGCATCCTACCAGCTCATACAAGCTTGTGGAGCGCGGCAATCTTACCGAGAAGATCGAGATTACCGATCCTGTGGCTTTCTGGGAGCGCAGCAAGTTCCTCGTTATCGTTACTGACTAATCGGCCGCCATCAGCTGATATGATAAAAAACGCTATCAGCTGATATGATAAAAACGCCATCAGCTGATATGATGAAAACGCCATCAGCTGGCATGATATGTAATAAGAAAAGCTGACTGCAATTTTTGGCTGCGGTCAGCTTTTTTTGTTATAGTACGAGTTCCCTGGCTCCCTCGCGGATGATTTCGATTTCGTCGCCGGTGCATCTTACTACGGCGGTGGGGTTGTTGTTGCCGTAGCCTCCGTCTATCACGAGGTCTACCTGGTTCTGGTATCTCTCCCAGATGAGCTCGGGGTCGGTGGTGTATTCGAGCACCTCGTCCTCGTCGATTATGGATGTGGTGAGCAGCGGATGGCCGAGGTTTTCCACTATCATATTCAGGATGTTGGAATCCGGGATGCGGAGGCCCACTTCCTTGCGCGAGTTGTCGAACATCCGCGGGATTTTCTTGCTGGCCGGCAGTATGAATGTGAATGGCCCCGGGGTGTTTTTCTTGAGGATCTTGAACACTCTGGTGTCGAGCGGCATGGTGTATTCGGCTATGTCCTGCAGCGACCGACAGATGAATGAGAATCTTGCTTTGTCGAGCCTGATATGCTTGAATCTTGCGAGGCGCTCCAATGCTTTTTTGCTGTGCATGCTGCATCCTAATGCGTATACGCTGTCGGTGGGGTATATGATTACTCCATCCTGCCTGAGCACCTCCACGGCCTGCAGGATCTGCCTGAGCTGCGGAGTTTCTGGATGAATTTTTAATAATGTACTCATAGTGTGTATGTTTTTTCGCCGCTAAATTAAAAAAAAATACGTTATGCTGTATTTTTTTTGGTTTATATGATTTATTTGTATTAACTTTGCAAAAATTTTATATGGAAAAAATGGCTTTACTGAAACGATTATTTCTTTTAGCTTTCCTGATTATGGGAGTTGGATGCTCGGCACCTAAGAAAATCTCTTATTTCCAGGATCTTGATGCTGGTACTCAGGTAACTCTGCCTGCTGATGCGGAGCTTAGGCTCAATAAGGGCGACAAATTGTCGATAGTGGTGCATTCGCGCCGTCCCGAGCTGGCTTCACAGTTCAATCTTTCTGTGTCGTCGCAGCGCATAGGTTTTACATCATTGAACAACGGAAGTTATCTTATGTCGTCGTACATAGTAAGTGAGGACGGCACATTGGATTTTCCAGGCGTTGGAGCTCTCAATGTGGAGGGCCTTACACGCAGCGAGGTTGTCAACTTGGTGAAAACATCCCTCAAGGAGAAGGATTATTTCATTGAGGACGACGATTTTATAGTAACAGTAGAGTTCGATAATATGTTTTTCACCATCCTGGGCGAGGTGGCCCGTCCTGGTCGCTATGCCATCACAAAGGACAAGCTCACAATCTTTGAGGCTTTTGGTATGGCCGGCGATATGTCTATTCAGGGACAGCGCACCAATGTGAAGGTAATGCGCGACGAGGACGGCAGCAAGAAGGTGTATGTGCTGGATTTCACCGATGGAAACGGCATTATTACATCTCCCGCTTATTATCTCAAGCAGGGCGATATGATATATGTGGAGGCCAACAACTACCGCAAGCGTCAGGCTACTGTAAACGGCAACAATGTAAGGTCCGGCTCGTTCTGGATTTCCATTACATCGGTGCTCACTTCGGTTATATTAATGATTATGAAGTTTTAATTTCTCATAAACTATATAGTATATGTCTATTGAACAGCAAACACAGCAGCCTCAGCCGCAACAGCAGAATGTAGTTGCTACTGAAGCCGATTCGGTAAACGAGCTCAATATCCTGGACCTTTTCTATTCGTGCCTCTCACGCTGGTGGTGGTTCCTGATTTCGGGTATTGTATGCATGTCGCTCGCGGTTTTCTATCTTCTCTCTACTCAGAAAATATATACCCGTGAGGCCCAGATACAGATTAAGCAGGACAAGAAGGGCGGATCGATCGACGGTATGGACGAGTTTGCCAATCTCGGTCTATTCAATTCGAAGTCAAGCGTTAACGATGAGCTGATAGCTATTCAGTCTCCATATCTCCTCACCGAAGTTATCAAGCGCCTTGAGATAGATTACAACTATCAGAAAGAGGGCACTTTCCGCAATACTGTATTGTACGGTTCCACAAATCCTATCCATGCCGAGATTATTAACGTATCGGATATGTTTGCGGCTGTATTCGAGATGGAGCTTGGCACCGATGGCAGATTCAAGATGCAGAAGTTCAAGTGCAATATCGAGGATTTCGAGGACAACGGCCAGGTGGTGGAAGGCATTGTGGGCGCTCCCGTGGAGACTCCCGTGGGCACTATACTTATTACCAAGACCAGCTACTGGGACGAGCTGATGACCGAGCCTATCAAGGTGCATATCAGCCACTCCTCTATACTGGATGCCGTGGTTGGCATACAGAAGACAAAGATCGGCGTAGACCTCAAGGACAAGAATGCGTCGGTTATCAACCTTACATACAAGGACCAGAATATTCAGCGTGCCGAGGATTTCATCAATACCCTGATAGCCGTATACAACGAGCACTGGGTGGAGGACAAGAATCAGCTCGCCATCAGCACTTCCAAGTTCATATCTGAGCGCCTCGTAGTGATAGAGCAGGAGCTCGGCAAGGTGGACAACGACATTTCTTCATACAAGAGCGACAACCTGATACCAGACATCAAGGCCGCCACCAATATGTATATGATGCAGGCCAACGAGCTCAATACTCAGATTAATGAGTATGAGGTTCAGCTCTACATGGCCAAGCAGATAAAGCTCGTGGTGAGCGACACTGCCAACAAGTTCCAGCTTCTGCCATCTTACACCACCGGCACCAACAACAACGCCGAGCAGCAGCAGATAGCCGAATACAACAAAAAGGTATTGGAGCTCAACAACCTCCTTTCGGCCACATCGAGCAAGAATCCTATGGTAAGGGATCTGGAGCACGCACTCAATGAGATGAGAAAGAATATCGGTGTATCGATGGACAATCAGATTAAGTACATCAACGCACAGATAGCATCGCTTAAGGGCACTCTCGGACAGAGCCTCTCGCACATTGCCAAGAATCCTGACCAGGCCAAGTATCTGCTCTCTGTGGAGCGTCAGCAGAAGATCAAGGAGGCCCTCTACCTCTACCTCCTCCAGAAGCGTGAGGAGAACGAGCTCTCGCAGGCTTTCACTGCTTACAACACACGTCTTATCTGTCCTCCTTTCGGATCGATGAAACCTACATCGCCAAGCTCGGTAAAGGTGCTCGGCATCGGTTTCCTTATCGCGCTCATTATTCCTCTCGGTATTATCTATCTCATCGAGGTTAATGATACACGAGTACACGGACGCAAGGATCTCGATCTTCTCAAGATGCCGTTTATCGGCGAGGTTCCTTACCGCAAGGCCAACAATACCAAGAAGATTCTCGGTCTGTTTGAGGTAAAGAAGAAGACGGAAGATACTACTGTGCGTCCTATCCTAGTAAAGCCCAAGAAACAGAACACCATCAACGAGGCATTCCGCGTGCTGCGAAGCAACTTCGAGTTTATGAACAGCGCTCCGGGCTCCAAGGTTGTTTTGGTGACATCTATGCTGGCCGGCAGCGGAAAGTCGTTTATCTCCGGTAACCTTGCCGCATCTTTCGCCATAAAGGACAAGAAGGTTGTTGTACTCGACCTCGACCTCCGCAAGGGTTCGTTCAGTGCCCTGGTAGGAAGTCCTGAGCGCGGTATCTCTACATATCTGGCCGGATACGATGAGGACTGGCACGACATTATATGCCATCATACATACGAGCACGTATCGCGCGACAAGCAGCGTACCAAGGTTACGATGGAGAACCTCGACATTCTGCCTTCAGGAACATTGCCTCCAAACCCTGCCGAGCTTCTGTATTCCGACAGGTTCGCCAATCTGGTGGAGGAGCTCAAGAAGGTATATGACTACGTATTCTTCGACTGTCCTCCTATGGAGATTGTGGCCGATACATCTATCGTGGCCCGCTATGCCACAACATCGATCTTCGTTATCAGAACAGGTCTGCTCGAGAGAGAGATGCTTCCTGTGGTAGACCGCTATTACATTGAGAACAAGCTTCCTAATGTGGGAGTAGTGCTTAATGGCGGCGAGGTTTCCAAGTATGGCCGTTACTCTAAGTATGGCTACGGCTATGGCTACGGTTATGGTTATGGCTACGGATACGGCTACGGCCGCAAGGATAGCAACGGCTATCACAAGGACGATGACGACGACGAATAGTTTTTTCGGAAAGACATATTTTTACTAAATAATCTATCAGCCAGATGAAACAGTATCTTGATTTGCTCCAGACAATTCTGGACAAGGGTGTAAAGAAAGGAGACCGTACCGGAACAGGTACAATAAGTTATTTCGGATACCAGATGCGTTTCAATCTGGCTGATGGTTTTCCATTGCTCACCACCAAGAAGATGCACCTCAAGTCCATCATTCACGAGCTCCTTTGGTTCTTGAATGGTGATACCAACGTTAAGTATCTTCAGGACAACGGTGTCCGCATCTGGAACGAGTGGGCCGATGAGAACGGCGACCTCGGTCCCGTTTACGGATATCAGTGGCGCCATTGGAAGACTCCCGACGGCCGCGAGGTGGATCAGATTCGCAATCTTGTAGAGCAGCTAATGAAGAATCCAGACTCTCGCCGTCATATCGTGAGCGCCTGGAATGTGGCCGATGTGGACAACATGGCCTTGCCTCCATGTCATACAATGTTTCAGTTTTATGTAGCTGATGGCAAGTTGTCTTGTCAGCTCTACCAGCGCAGCGGCGACAGTTTCCTTGGCATACCTTTTAATATTGCATCATACGCATTGCTCACCATGATGGTGGCGCAGGTTTGTGGCTATCAGCTGGGTGACTTTGTACATACCATCGGCGACGCGCATATCTATCTGAACCACCTCGACCAGGTACACCTACAGCTCTCGCGCACTCCATACCATCTGCCCAAGATGAGAATAAATCCCGATGTTAAGGATATCTTCTCATTCAAATACGAGGATTTCCAGCTGGAGGATTATGAATGCCATCCTACCATCAAGGGTGTGATAAGTGTGTAGGCTGAAAATTCAAGGTTCGTTGATTAATTAACTTAAAACTTTTGTAATATGACTACAATAGCAAATCCGCCCAGTTATGATGTTGTCCGTGCAATGGTGCTCAATTTGACTAAAGACGACAGAGAAAGACTTCGCCGTGAAGTATATGACGAGTCCGAAGATGATTTCCATGCCTGCAATGAACCTGAGTTTCCTTTCTTTGGGCCTAAGACTGCCGAGGAGGCAATAGCTCGTGCTGAACAGGCAGAGCGTGATTATCGAGAAGGTAGATGCAGGCCTATTGAGGAATTTTTTAAAGAAATGGAGGAAAAATATCCATGGCTTTCAGAATAATTTTTTCCGATTTATTCTATTCGTCATTCAATGATATAGTATAGTGTAGTGATTCATGATATCTGGGACACACGTCGCGATCCTGCTGCGTTGATCTCAAGGATAAAGAATTAGCAAAATCACCTCCTGTTTATCTCATCCCTGATTTTTGTGGCCTGCTCGTAGTCCTCGCGTTTGATGGCGCGGCGGAGCATGGTCTTGAGCTCCGATAATGTCATGGAGCTTAGTGGAACCACGGCAAGAACTCTTTTGTCGGTCTGTTCCAGGTCGTTGCCGGCCTCACGCATCACTTCCTCAGTTGTATATATCGGACATTTTGATTTGAGCGCCAATGCCACGGCGTCGGATGTGCGGGCGTCGATGGCGGTTTTGAACGGATGGGTCTTGCTCTCGCACATTATCTTGCTGTGGAATATTCCGCTCTCTATCTTGTATATCTCCACCTCCAGTATGCGGATGTTGAATTCCTTTGTCAGCTGGCTTACAAAATCATATACCAGCGGACGCGCTGTGCTCATGCCTTGCAGCTGAATTGCAATGGCTTGGGCTTCGGCTATTCCTATGGTGATGCATAGCCGGCGTGTGCCGCCTTCTTCCTGTAATATCAGGTTGTAGGCGTTTTGGTTTTGTAGCTGAGGCGTTACTGCCTTTATTGTAAGCTGTATTCTGGACATGGTGTATATTAGCTGAAATATTTTTAGCAAAAATAGTAAAAAAAATGAGAAAGTATTTGCAAATAACAAGAAAAACTAATAATTTTGCAATCGGAAAAAATTATACTAATCTTTAGCAAGGTCCCTAAGAGATCGTTCCCATATTGGGATACACCACCTTGTCTAAATTAACACAATTATACAAAATGTACGCAATTGTAGAAATCGCAGGTCAACAGTTCAAAGTTGAGAAAGACAGAAAGGTTTATGTTCACCGTTTGCACTCAGACGAGGGCAGCAGCGTTAACTTCGACAATGTATTGCTCGTAGATAACGAGGGTGATGTAAAGGTAGGCGCTCCTACTGTAAGCGGCGCTTCGGTATCTGCTAAGATCCTCAAGCACTTGAAGGACGACAAGGTAATCGTTTTCAAGAAGAAGCGCAGAAAGGGTTACGCAGTTAAGAGAGGTCACCGTCAGTACCTCACACAGATTCTCATCGAGGGTATCAACCTCTAATCTTTTTTTGAGAGTCGAGTGTTTTTATTTACATTGTTTAATTAATCTTTTTTTTAAAGAGCAAAAATCTTAGAAGAAAATGGCACACAAAAAAGGAGTCGGCAGTTCACGTAACGGCCGCGAGTCACATAGCAAAAGATTGGGCGTTAAGAAGTTCGGTGGCGAGTCTGTAATCGCCCGCAACATCATCGTTCGTCAGAGAGGTACTGTACACAACCCAGGCGCCAACGTTGGTATGGGTAAGGACCACACTTTGTTCGCATTGGTAGACGGCAAGGTAGAGTTCAAGATCAAGGGCAAAGACAAGAGCTATGTTAATGTAGTTCCTGCCGAGGCCAAGGAAGCGTAACCTCTTTTTACCAAACTGATTATTATACACTCCCAAGTTGGCTAATTAAATTATTTTCAATTACCGGCTTGGGAGTTGTTTTTTATACATAACTAACTAAAATTACTAAGAAAATGCTTTTAGTAAAAACCATAGTTGAGAATCCTGAGTTCGTGATTGAGCGTCTTGCTCTTAAGAACCGCGACGCCAAGGAGTCAGTATATAAGATCATTGATCTCGATAAGCAGAAGCGCGAGATCCAGAAGCAGCTCGAGGACTTCAAGGCCGAGGCCAATGGTCTCGCCAAGAAGATCGGTGAGTGTTTCAAGGCCGGCAAGCCACAGGAGGCTGAGGCAGCCAAGCAGAGATCTACCGAGCTCAAGGGCATCGTTAAGGATATGGAAGACAAGTTCCAGGCTGTTGACAAGGAGCTTTACGATACTCTCGTTCTCCTGCCTAACCTCCCATACAAGCTCGTGGCTCCCGGCAAGTCAGCTGATGACAATGTTGAGATCCGCCGCGGTGGCGAGAATCCTTCGTTCGAGGGTTTTGAGCCTATGCCACACTGGGACCTCGCCAAGAAATACGATATCATCGACTTTGCTACCGGTGTCAAGATTACCGGCGCTGGTTTCCCTCTCTACAAGGGCAAGGGAGCCAAGCTTCAGAGAGCGCTCATCAACTTCTTCCTCGACGAGGCCAGCAATGCAGGCTACATGGAGGTAGAGCCCCCTGTATTGGTAAACGAGGCTTCAGGCTATGGCACAGGTCAGCTTCCTGACAAGGAGGGCCAGATGTACCACTGCACTCTCGACAACCTCTACCTTGTGCCTACAGCCGAGGTTCCTGTAACCAACATCTACCGCGACGAGATTCTCGATGCCAAGCAGCTTCCTATCAAGCACTGCGCATACACTCCATGTTTCCGCCGCGAGGCCGGCTCTTACGGCTCCGACGTTAAGGGCTTGAACCGTCTCCACGAGTTCGACAAGGTGGAGCTTGTACAGATTGCTCACCCATCCAACAGCTACGAGATTCTCGACGGCATGGTGGCTCACGTAGAGAGCCTTGTAAAGAAGCTTGGCCTTCCTTACAGAATCATCCGTCTCTGCGGTGGCGACATGAGCTTTACATCAGCCATGACCTACGATTTCGAGGTATGGTGCGCCGCCCAGGGCAAATGGCTCGAGGTAAGCTCGGTATCTAATTTCGAGTCGTTCCAGGCCAACAGACTCAAGCTCCGTTTCAAGGAGGAGGGCGAGAAGAAGACAACACTCTGCCACACTCTCAACGGCTCGGGTCTTGCTCTTCCACGTATCGTGGCCTCTATCCTGGAGAACAACCAGAAGGGCGACAAGATCATGATTCCAGAGGTACTCCGCAAGTACACCGGTTTCGATTGCATCGAGTAAATGTAGAGACGTACGGCCCTGCCACGTCTCCGGGATTCGGATTCCGATTGATGTATTTTGAGACGTGGCAAGGCCGTAATAGAGACGTGGCAAGGCCGCGTCTCTACAACACAGCACATAAAATATAAAAAAAGGCGCCCTGCAATGTTGCAGAGCGCATTTTTTTTGTGGGGTAGGGGTTTGATATTTCCAGTTTATTTCATATATTTGCTGATTTTACCTATACAGAATAATTAAGATCAATATGGATTTAAGCGATATAAAACCAAAGATAGACGCCATTTGGGATGTGTTTTGGACAGGTGGCATCACCAACAGCATCACCATTGCCGAGCAGATGACTTATCTTCTGTTTATGAAGATGCTGGACGACTCACAGATAAAGCGCGAGGCCGCTGCCAACGCAATTGGTGTGCCTGTCAGCAATCCTACCTTCCCTAATGGCGAGAAATGGAAGAACCCTGATACCGACGAGGAGATTGATTATCAGCTTCTCCGCTGGAAAAATTTCATACACCTTGATAAGTGGATGGATTCTAAGGGCAAGGAGAGGAATCTTGCCCAGTTTATCAAGGAGAATGTGTTTGTATTCATCAAGAATCTCAGTCAAGACGGCGAGACCGCTTATTCCAAGTTTATGGGCAATGCGTCTTTCCTAGTTGACAACAACCGAATTCTGCTGAAGGTGCTCAAGGAGATCGATGAGCTCGACCTCAACAACAAGGACATAATGGGCGATTTCTACGAGTATATCCTCAACAAGATGGCGGCCAGTGGCAACAATGGACAATTCCGCACGCCACGTCAGATTATCGATATGATGGTGAAGATGATGCAGCCCAAGATTGACGACACTATCTGCGATCCCGCAATGGGCAGCGCAGGCTTCATAGTGGGATGCGCCAAGTATGTGAAGGAAAATTACAAATCTGAAATCAAGAAAAAGGAGAACGCCAGTCATTACAAGAATGTGATGTTCAATGGTTTTGATACCGACCAGACAATGCTGAGAATCGGCACTATGAACCTGATGCTTCACGATGTGGACAATCCAACCATAAAGAATCACGATTCACTTAGCGACGAGAACAAGATAAACAGCCAATACTCGCTGATAATGGCCAATCCGCCTTTTACCGGCAGCATCGACAACGAGGCTGTATCTAAGTCGCTTCTCGATATCACCAAGACCAAGAAGACCGAGCTCCTGTTTGTCGCCTTGTTTATCAGAATGTTGAAAAACGGCGGACGATGCGCTTCCATTGTTCCCGATGGCGTATTGTTCGGAAACAGCACAGGTCACAAGGCTATCAGAAAGCAGCTTGTTGACAATCACCAACTTCAGGCCGTAATTTCTATGCCGTCGGGAATATTCCAGCCATACAGCGGTGTAAGCACGGCCATAATTATCTTCACCAAGACCGGCAACGGCGGCACAGGCAAGGTATGGTTTTACGATATGAAATCCGACGGACGCACTCTCGACCAGAAGCGCACAGTGATAGATGAGAACGGTGGCGACATTCCCGACGTAATAAGCCGTTTCCATAATCTGGAGGCAGAGGCTTCCCGCTCACGCAAGGATCAGTCGTTTATGGTGGATGCCGACGAGATCCGCAAAAACGACTACGACCTTTCCATCAACAAATACAAGGAGGTGGAGCGCATAAAGGTGGAATACGAGAGTCCCGAGGTGGTGATGGCAAGAATATCCGAGCTTCAGAAAGCTATAAATGAAGGTTTCGAGGAATACAAATCCAAGTATATGTAGCCTATGAGAAATTTCGACTTTTTATCTGATTTTCCCACGCTGAAAACCCTGCGCGAGAATTGCTTGGCGTGCGAGATCAATCAGCAGTGCGACCCTTCGATAAGTGCCTTCTATGCAAGGCGCGCACTCGAATGGCTGGTAAAGAACATTCTTTTCCTAAAGAATGCCTACACCGAAAATGTCAGCCTAAATGATATGATGTACAGCGAGGCTTTCACCGATTTTGTGGACAACAAGTCGGTGCTGGGGCATTGTCACTATATCAGAAAGACAGGAAACGCCGCCGCACACAATGGTCAGGTAACCAAGTCGATGTCGTTTTTCACGGTGATAAATCTCTACGAGTTTGTGGGGTTTGCGCTGATGAAACTTGGCTTTGTGAAAAGTCTGCCAAGATTCAACGAGAAACTTCTCACCAAGCAGCCTGAGCCTTTCATACAGCCGGCCGACGTTTCCGAAAATCCACCTACATTGGAGCCGTTGCCAATTTCTGGAAACGTCAGCTCCCCAAATATACAACCGCCACAATCGCCTATCTCTGAGGCTGATACACGCAAGGCTTATATCGACCTGATGATTGCCGAGGCAGGTTGGTCTTTTACCGACAACGATGGTGAGATTCTACCGGGCAAGGCTTGCCGTGAGATAGAGGTTTCAGGAATGCCCAACCGCAGCGGCATAGGATATGCGGATTATGTGCTTTTCGGCAACGACGGAAAACCTCTTGCCGTAATAGAGGCCAAGAAAACCTCGGTGGATCCCAACGTGGGCAAGCAGCAGGCCAAGCTTTACGCCGATTGTCTGATGCAGAAATACGGCGTGCGTCCTGTGGTGTATATATCCAACGGTTTCGAGACTTATTTCATTGACGGACTGGGATATCCGCAGCGCAGGGTTTACGCATTCCATTCCATCAAGGATTTGGAGGCGCTGCATTTCAAGCAAAGATTTGCAGATAAAAATACAGCCAGAGAGGATGGTATTTTCCTGAAGATAAACAACGAGATATCAGACCGCTATTATCAGAAGACTGCCATAAAAGCGGTTTTTGAGCATTTCCAGTCAAAGCACAGAAAGGCTCTGCTCGTGATGGCCACGGGTACGGGAAAGACACGTACCGCAATATCGCTTGTGGACGTGATGATGAGGTTCGGTCACGTGGAGAATGTCTTGTTTCTGGCCGACAGAACCGCCCTCGTAAACCAGGCCCACAAGAATTTCGTGAAGCTGTTGCCGAATGTAACTACCTGCAAACTAAGCGACAATACCGACAACGACAAGGATCTGAACGCCCGAATAATTTTCTCCACGTATCAGACAATGATAAACAATGTGGATACCGAGAATAAGACTTTCTCGGTGGGAAGGTTCGATCTGATAATTATAGACGAGGCGCACCGCTCGGTTTTCGGAAAATACGGTGCGATTTTCCAGTATTTCGACAGTCTGCTCGTCGGCCTTACCGCAACTCCGCGCGAGGAGGTAGATAGGTCGACCTACGAGCTTTTCGAGATGGAGGAAGGTGTTCCAAACTATGCCTACGAGCTCAATCAGGCAGTAAGCGACGGCTATCTTGTAAATTTCAAGTCGTTCAGCAAGGGAACCGATTTCCTCGACAACGGCATCCGCTACGACGACCTCTCCGACGACGAGAAAGACCAATTGGAGCAGGTCTGGGAATACGAATCAGATTCGCTGAATCCCGACGACTGGGAGCCTCGCGACATAGAGAGCAGCGAGATTTTCAAATATCTTTTCAACAAGCAGACAATAGACCTTGTGCTTCAAGACCTTATGGAAAACGGTCTGAAGGTGGAGAGCGGCGACAAGATTGGAAAGACGATAATTTTTGCCGCCAACCACAAGCACGCACAGCTTATTGTGGATAGGTTCAACGCCTTGTATCCAAGCCTTGCCTGCAAGAACGGTCAGTATGCTTTCTGTGAGCTGATAGACAACTATGTAAACTATTCTCAGGACCTTATCGACAAGTTCGAGATGTGCGGCTCAACGCCTCAGATTGCGGTTTCGGTAGATATGATGGATACCGGAATCGACGTGCCTGATGTGCTGAATCTTGTGTTCTTCAAGAAGGTGAAGAGCAAGATCAAGTTCTGGCAGATGATAGGAAGAGGCACACGTCTTAGCCCCGACATTTTCGGCCCTGACGACCACAAGAAGGAATTCTATATCTTAGACTGGTGCCGAAACCTTGAGTATTTCAGCGTAAACGTAAACGGCGCTCAAGGCATTGTGCCAAAATCACTTACCGAGCGTCTCTTCGGCGTGACTGCCGAGATAGCATACGAATTGCAGTCGGCTGAATATCAGGCCGATGACTTTGCCAAGGACCTGCACGACAGGCTGAAGCAGCAACTATCGGAGCAGATATCAGCCCTCAGCGACAGCCATATCTCGGTGCGCGCCAAGTGGCAGAGTGTCAGCAAATACCGTAAGCCCGGAACCTTGACGTCGCTTACAGTGATGGACGTTCAGGCCCTGAAGGACGACATTGCGCCTCTCGTGGCCAAAATCTCCGGCGACGAGCTTGCCAAGCGTTTCGACCTCCTGGTTTTCCAAGTGGAGCTCTCGGTTCTGAATACCGAAATCAACTCCAACAAGCAGAAGGGCAATATCATAAAGTCTGTACGCACACTCCGCGACAAGAAGGCTTCTATCGCTCAGGTAGCCAACAAGATGAATGTGATAAACAGCGTACTTGCCCCGCAGTTTTGGGACAACATCACAATCCACAATCTGGAATATATCCGTGAGGAGCTCCGCGACCTGATGATTCTTCTTCAGGACGAGCGCCGCAATTTCGATATCAACATTATGGATACCTTGACGGTTCACGACGAAGCCCCCGAGCTGGTATCCACAATGACCTACAAGGAAAAGGTTCTCGACTACATAGCCAAGAACAGCAATGCCGCTTTCGTTCAGAAAATCAAGAACCTGCTGCAGCTCACCCACGACGATATCAAGGATATAGAGCGTGTGCTATGGACCGAGCTTGGCAGCAAGCGCGATTATCAGCAATACGCCACCAACACTATGACCAAGGACAGCGCCGCCGCATTCCTCCGCTCGCTGATGGGCGTGGACAAGCAGGTGGCACTTCAGAAATTCTCCGAATACATCTCGGCCCACAATCTGAACGCCGACCAGGAGGATTATCTGAACTCCATAATCGACTACGTTTGTCAGAACGGCGACATTCAGAAATCGGTACTGATAAACGAGTACCCGTTTATGGACTACAACATTGTGGATATCTTCGGCGCCGAGGCCGCACAGGTAGGCAACTTCACGCAGAATTTCCACACTGTGATTACGGCGTGATTTTTTCCACGCGGATTACACTGATAACACAGATTTTATTTATCTTTGCAGAAAGAAACTTTAGGAAGAAAAGATGAGAACAGATAAAGCAACATTTTTTAAAATATTAAAATTTGAGAATTTTAGGAATATTGGTTGTTTCAATATTGATTGCGAGGATTTCAAAGGTTCTGTGCAACAATGGACACTTCTCCTTGGCAACAATAATGTTGGCAAGACTAGTATTCTGAAGGCTGTTGCAGGGTTGAGAAGCAAGGAAACTTATATTACATTGGCAGATAATATAAGGCGGCGTGCTTTTCTTCCTGTAGATTCTTCTTCTATAGGAACTATTTTAACCAAAAAAGCTATCCAATGGGGTCAATGGGAGGTTGAGCCAGGACTTGTACTTGGATTGGGCTCAAATGAAGATCCTGAAATTAATCTTTATGCCTACGGCGTTTCTCGTTATCCTGCAACAACCAATTTAACAGAATCTGTTGGAGAGCCTTGTGATTCGCTGTTTAATCCTTCTGCTCGATTGATTAATGTTGAGGAGTGGATTATGCAGATGAGAGTAGCCATAGCAGATGGTAATAATGACATTAAGCGTAAGTTTGATATTTTTCATTCTGTAGTTTGTGATGGAAATTTATTCCCAGAAATTTACGATTTTAAGACCGAGAGTGATGGTTTTCAGAGCAAAGTGCTTTTCAAAACTGATGATGGTTGGTTTAAATACAACGAATTAGGCTTTGGATATCAGTCAATGTTGTCGTGGGTTGCAGATTTCTGTTTCAGGATGTTTATGAAATATCCCAATTCTGAGAATCCACTTGCAGAGCCTGCTATCGTGCTTCTTGATGAGATTGACCTTAATCTTCATCCTGAATGGCAGAGAAGAGTTGTTGGATTCCTTACCAAGAAGTTCCCCAATACCCAGTTTATCGCAACTACCCACAGCCCGTTTGTGGTGCAGTCGATGGAGAGCGTGAATCTCTACGTCTTGAACCGTGAGGGCAAGGATGTGACTATCAGCCGTGTGCCGGGCCACGATTTCCGCGGATGGTCGGTGGAGAGCATCCTTGAAAATATAATGGGCCTCCGCGAGAATATCAATTCTGATGAGTACAACAGGCTTTTCAAGATGTTTGACGAGGGCTTGGATACTGACAATTATGCGGCTGCCAAGGAGGCATACGAAAAATTGTGCGAGTTGTTGCCTGAAAATAGCAATGCTAGAAGAATCCTTGATATTCAATTCCTTCAAATAGTTCCAAATGATTAAGATAGAGCTCACTAACAAACCTGAAGAACTCTCTGATGACGTTCAGAAGGAACTTACTGAAAGATTCAAGGCCGACCATAAAGATCAGGTATGGCGTCAGGATTATATCAGAGAGGCCTTGCGTGATATGACTAATAATAAGTGCGCTTATTCTGAGGCTGAATTTACTAATTCGTCATATTTGGAAATTGAGCACTTTAGATATAAGGAAAAATACGAAGACCTTGTTGTGGAATGGGGAAACCTTTTGCCTGCCTGTAAGACCTGCAATGTCTGCAAAGGCGATTTGGATGTGGAGGAAACTCCTATTGTAAATCCATTGGTTGACAATCCCAAGGATCATCTGTATGTGAAAGCATTACGATTGAGAGGGAAGGACGACAAAGGCAAAAACACCGTTATCCATTTGGGTCTGAACCTGGAGCCTATTTCCAAACCTAGAATCCTTCTATCTTTGGAAATCACCAATTCTATATGGAAGTTGTCGGAGGTATGGGATGATGCCAAAACAAACATAAAGAAACGCAATTGTATTAATAATCTTTATGAGATTATGGTAAAATGCGACAAGACTCATCCCTACTCAGCATTTCTATCAACGTATTTGCTGTATATAGATGACTCCTACAAACTTCTAAAATCCAAAATTCAGTCCGACAATATGTGGAGCGATGCCTTGCAGGCCAAGGAAAACGAGCTTAGAGAGATAGCATTGCCGGAAAACTAAAAAAAATCTAATACCAATATGTCAAAGTTAATAGTTCACAATTTCGGTCCTTTGAAGGATGTCGAGATTAATACCGACAAATCAATATATATGATTGGCGAATCGGCCTCGGGTAAGAGTACGATTGCCAAGCTGATATACTTTTTTGAGAGTGACTATTATTTAACAGATTGTCCGGTTAATGAATTTACAGATGTCGTATCTTCTGATTTTGCAGTAATGTTCGACTGCAAATTTCAAAATGGATGGGTCAAATACTATTTTTCTGAAAGCAAATATTTTACTGTCCATATCATCCAAGGAGAAGTGAAAACAGATATGTCTGATGCTTTGAGGTATTCATTGATGCTGAAACATACTCCTAACGAGGACGATAGGGATATGTTTTATTTGTCGGAACCTCCATGTTTTGTAACATCAGGACGAAGCGCAATTTCCATGTTTCCACAAGGTAATTTTTCTGAAACCGATATGGCTACTGGATTTTTCTATGAGGACGTAAGAGCCATAAGAAATATTTTCAACAAGCCCCTGGAAGAGGTTTTGGCTTTCAACAGCAATCACATAAAACTAAGCAATCAATCTATGCAAAGGCTCGTTGACCTTTCCAGAAAGGTGCTGAACGGGGAATATCGATACGAGGACAAATGCGATAGAATCTATTACGACAATGATAAATACATCAATCTTGTAAATGCATCGTCAAGTCAGCAGGATGTGGTTTGGATTGTACAATCATTGCTTTGGATGGCATATTCCACACTGTCAACATTGATAATCGAAGAACCCGAGTCACACTTGCATCCTAAGGCGCAATATTATCTGATGCAGATGATTCAGATGGTAGCCAACATTCCCGGCAACAAAGTGATTGTTTCGACCCACAGCCCATATATATTGTCATGTCTAAACAATATGCTATACGCTCATAATGTTGGACAGAGAAAACCTGACGAGATTAATAAGATTATCGACAAGGATTGTTGGGCTGATATAAATACTATTGACGCCTACAATTTGAAGAATGGAAGAGTTGAGAGTATCATCCACAAGGAGCTGGGGATGGTGAAAGTCGAGATTCTCGATGAGATTTCGGAATATATGAATTTTGAGTACAACAAGATTCTTGAACTTGATGAGTAACACCCCTAATATTTACAACCTATGCGCACACAAAAAAAATATTACACATACATCCTCACCAACAAGGCGAAAACCGTCTTGTACATCGGTGTAACAGGTGATCTTGACCGCAGACTATATGAGCACAAGTATCATCTTATCAAGGACTCATTCACCGACACGTATAATGTCGAGAACTGCATTTATTACGAGGAATACACTTACATAAATCAAGCGATAGCCCGCGAGAAAGAGCTCAAAGGCTGGACACGTGCCCGAAAGGAAGCCCTCATCAACGCCAAAAATCCAAACTGGGACACAATTGTTTCCGTTCCTGAGAAAAAGAAGCCTCTCACTTGGCAAGAAGAATACGCCAACTTCCTAAAAGAAGAAGGAATTCCTTTCCCAGAGCACCTGCAACCTCCAGAGAGTAAATGAGGTCCTTCGCTAGTACCTTTTTTAACTTCCTAAATTTTAACAAATTAAACATCATCACTTCCCCAAGGTCCTTCGCTTCGCTCAGGAT
>JAZQPB010000246.1:0-4663 GCA_045628165.1 Bacteroidales bacterium
GGATGTGGACGGCCGCACAATCAAGGTGAACATAGGCGGCACCATCGACCGAATAGACAGGCTGAAGGACGGCACCGTGCGCATTGTGGACTACAAGACAGGAAACGTGGCCGAGAAGATGAAATTCCAGAATGTGGAGGATGTATTCGACGCCGGAAAACACGACAAGCGCCCGAGCCAGGCATTCCAGGTGCTGTTCTATTCGTACGTATACATGACCCGCCACCCCAAAGAGCGCCCCGAACCGGTAATCTACGGCGTAAGGAGCGATATAGAGGCGTACGACACACGGTTCAAGGTGGGCGACGAAAAGCCCCAGCAGCTGCTCGGCAGCGGAAACATCTGGGACCTCGCGCAGGAATTTGCCGACAAGCTCCGCGCGCTATTAGCTGAAGTATTCAGCCAGAACCAGACATACGAGGCACGCCCGTCGCGATACTGCGAATACTGCAACTTCAGGTCGCTGTGCGGAAGGTGATTTCCAGCTAAAGGCCCTTTACGATGTTCCAGACCCAGTTGATGCCGGCTAATATCAGAATTATTATCCATGTGCGCCGGCTGAGGTCGCGGCTGTAGAGATCGAGATAAGATGACTTGCCGGAAATAAGATCGCAGATAATCCACACGGCGGTAACGGCCATGTATGCGGCGGTGAGTATCGCCATCGGGTTCATCATGAGCGATTCCAGCGGCATGCCGTGAAAAAGATATTTGAGTCCGCGCGTGGTGCCGCACGCCGGGCATGGAATTCCGGTAATGATTTTGAAAATACAGATTGTGAAATGAGGCTTGTGCGGCACCAGAGGCTTAGGCACATCGCTCAACAGCAAATACACCGTAAGCGCCGCTATCATGCAGAGCGCTACGGTGTATTTCATATTCCGGTTGCGGGTGGGCTGATACATGTGCAGCATGGTCCAGCCGAACTCCCGGATATACTGGCCGGATTTTTTAAGTAATGACATTTCTTTCAGGATAATCACTATCCGCAGATGCTGTCAGGAGCTGGGCCGTAGCTGTTTTCGCCTACATTTCCGTCCTTGGCCATCTCCACAAAATACTGATACCAGCCTATGCAGCAGATTATCATCTTCTTGGCCAAGTACATGTCGTCGTGGTTCAGGTCGTGGCAGCGGCGGAGATTAACACCCAATACTGGAATAAAGAGGAGCATATTGAGCACAAACTGACCTGCGCCGATACACCAATTCCAGAGGAAAAATCCACCATAGAGGAACGACAGGATACCATTGATTATGATGAAAATAGCCATAGCGCCTACCATGAAGTTCCAATAATCGTTTTTGCTGATGCGGCCTGTAAAGTTCATATAGTTTTCCTTCAAGGTCTTAGTCAGCATTTTCATTACGTTGCTAAAAGTAATATTCATGATTTTTGAGTTTATTGGTTAAGCAAATTTGTAAATTGTAACTGCAAATGTATCAATTTTTGGAATATTTCCAAAAGAATACCGCTATTTTCACAAAATTTAATATCTACATGAACCTTGCCACAGCCATCTCCAGCAGAGCAAATACCAGAGCCAACACCACAAAAAGTTTCCACAGAGGCCTTGTGGCCGCGCTCTCTGCCGCATCGGCTGCAAAAGTCCTGCTGCCGGAATCCATCACCCTCACGGCATGGCAACCCATGTCCTCCATTTTCTGGCTCACCTCATCAGCAGTCATAAAATCCATCTCGGACTCGCGCCGGTCGTAATTGTAGGCAATAGCTGATACGGTTTTCCCCTCCGAAACCAGGTGCATGAAACCGGATTTCTCCACGCAGTTTTCCGAGAAAATCCTGTAATTCATATACGCATCGGGACCCGAAATGCGCGGAATAAACTCGTTTCCGCTGTCCTCGTCCTTCATCACTATGGTCCTCAGGTCGGGATTGCCGGGCAGGCGCACGCTGAAACCCTGGTCGCGGCCTATCACAGAGTAATACTGCTGGCTGAAATTCTGCGACGTGCTCACGGCATTGTACAGCAGCGGAACTATTATCCTGTGGGTGGCGAGGTTTCCGCACTTGTCGTTTAGCGGAGTGTAGAACACAAACATCCGGCCCGCGCGGTAAGAGTTGCTCGTCATCACCTTCTTGTAAGTATCTGTCTCAAGCACAATCTCCTCACCCTGATACGGATTGCTCATCGAGCTGAAATATCTTGTTATATACGGCAGGTCGGGATTGTCGGGAATCTCGCGGATGGCGCCCCTCAGCAGACTGCACTGTGTGTTTATATTGCTCACCTTGCATTTTATGGTATCAGCTGATATAATACTATTGCAGTCCATAAGCGAGAGCAAGTAGTTGTATTCCTGAATATTGCCATTAGCTGCCGGAACAAATACCACATTGCCTCCCTGGGCCACGTATGCCTGGATCTGGCCAGCTAATAGGCGCGGAATTCCCGGGCACTCACATAGTACAACAGCGTGGTAGTCCATAAGATTGATATCAGCTGAAACCTCCGCCATCTCGTGGAGGCTGAAGTTGCGGTCGCTCCCGAGGAGGGCGCGTATGTATCTGGTATCGGAGTGCTGGCCTATCGCGAGAATGTTCCTTACGGAATCTATGTGATAGGTGAAATAGAGGTCGTTGTCGTAGTCGATGGGGAACTCGGTGATGCTCACACGGCCCTTAACGCTCTGTGAAGCGTTGTTCAAGTATTTGATGCTGACGGTCTTGCGCTCCATGGGCGCGAGGTCTACAGTCTCGTTGGTCTTGCAGGCTCCGTTGATATAGAGCTTGAGCGGAATGCCCGAGACCGGCTGGCTGCCGTAATTATGGATGGTGACGGCAAGCTCCTCCTCGCCGCCGAGTATGCGGTAAGGCGTATTGAATTCTATGGTGTCGATGGCTACATTGTCCTGATTCTGAGAGCCGATGCCCACAAGATTTATTGACATCAGGGTGTCGGAGACGGCATTCTGGAGGTCGCAGATATTGCGCTGGAAATCTGATATCACGAAGATGCTCTTCTCGCAGAGCGGATCCACGTCCTGAAGGCTCATGCTTGCCGAGGCGCGCTCTATCACCTGGCTGAGCGTGGGCACGCGCGGCGATGTGGCTATCTCCTGAAGGAAGAGCCTGATGCCGTCGGCCTTAACCAGGCGGTTGTGTTTCTGCTCGAAATCGTTGGTTATCAGCATGAAGTCGGTGCCCTGCGGAAAAGCGTCCACTATCTCGAGAGCCTTGATCTTGGCGGTCTCGAGGTTGAGTCCGGATATGGCTCCGGCCTGCATGCTCTGCGAATTGTCAATATATAAAATGGGGGGAGCGTATTTTCTGGACGCGGCCGCACCGGCATTGCCCTTGATAACCACAGGCTCGGCAAAGGCCAAAACAATCATGGCCAGAGCCAGCATCCTGAGTATCATGAGCAGAATCTGGCGCAGGGTGGATCTCTTGCGTGTGATGTTCTTCATGTTCTGGAGAAATCTCACATCGCTGAAATACACGGTCTTGTATCGCCTGAAATTGAACAGGTGGATGACAGGCGGTATCAGAACAGCGAGACCTGCCCACAGAAACGCCGCGTTTAGAAATTGCATTATTATTTGTTCAAGGCGTTGTTTACCAGATCGATGATGGTCTCATTTCTGGAATTCATGAGATTTACTTTGTCGAAAATTCCGTCGGGGTTGGCCGCGATGGCAGGGTATATCCTGAAAATACCATCCAAACCCTCCTTCATGTATCTGATGATGTCCTCGTCGGAATAGAAAGAGTTGACGGCCCTGTAATGAGGGAACACCATACCCACACCGCCTCTGAACGATGAGTATCCCTGCTCGGGCTCTGTAATCCAGTCGGCAAGCTCATGGCGGAAGAATTTGAGGTAACGGCTTCTCAGCTGCTCGTTCATGCCGTTGGTGCGTACCAGCACATTGCATCCCACGTGGCTGTATGCCTGACCCTCTATCTCGTCGCGCTTAAAGAATCCGGAATTGAAACCGAATACGTATGTCATATCGTCCTTTACGAATCCGAGGCCGTAGAAAAACCACTCCTCGCTAATTCGCTGATGGGTGTATTTGCCCAGTTTCTCCTGAAAATATTCTCTCACGCTCTGGATAATCTTCCTGCGTCGCTCCTTGATCTCTTCAGATTCCTTCATTTTCGTTATTGATGTTGTTTTTTTATAGAATGCTACAAAGATAGCAAAAACTTAAAAGAATATGCAAATTTTTTTATGTTTTTTTGCTGCATAAATTGAGCCAAAGAAAATATTTCCGAAATATATTTACGCCGCGATTTTCCGTGGGGGCACAAATAAATATTTTCCATCCGCCACAATAAGCCACAGGCGATGCCAGTGGTTACCATAGTACAGCCCGCAAGGGGCTCGCTGATATGTGACACGCCAATACCCGCCTCGCATCAATAGCGGTGGCCCTTAGGCCACTACGTGGGTAACCACAGGCATCCCCCGTGGTAGGAAAAAGGCCTTCACGCTCCGTAGCCCCGACCTCCACCAAACCGCAAAACCCGCTGAGGTCGGGGACAAATGGGCAGGGAACCCCACATATAAAAGCCACAGGCGATGCCAGTGGTTACCATAGTATAGCCCGCAAGGGGCTCGCTGATATATGACACGCCAATACGCGCCTCGCATCAACAGCGGTGGCCCTTGCGGCCACTACGTGGGTAACCACAG
>JAZQPB010000247.1:0-2013 GCA_045628165.1 Bacteroidales bacterium
TGGTCTTCTTTAAATCGCCAGCCAAGGCTGGCGATTTAGCAATCTCTAAATCGGCCACCATGGTGGCCGATTTAGAGATTGCTAAATCGCCAGCCTTGGCTGGCGATTTAAAGAAGACCAAATCGACCGCCACGGCGGGCGATTTTAAGAAAGTTAAATCGGCCGCCATGGTGGCCGATTTGGCAACAATCGAAATCAGTTCGCTCCTTTCTCCTCGGGAGATTGATATGCAGGATTTTGATATTGAAAAATTCTTGTCGTTAGGTTTTTCTCTTCATATGGCGATTCTTGAAAAAACAAAATCTATCGACGAACGCATTTATTATATTAATAATGCGGCAAGATGTTTTTGGAACAAATATACATTGCTCGATTACCTTAAGGCTGATGTTTTCCATCACCAGGGCAATATGCCCAACAATTTTGAGAGAACGATTAAGAATTCGGCTGATTGTATCAAGGCTATCTCGATGTTCAAGGATGAATATCTTGTGGATTATATGAACGTAGAGGAGCTTGACATTACGAAATTCAATGATGTGGACGAGGCTGTAATAGAGAAGTCGATCGTAAACAACATTGCAAAATTCATAATGCAGATGGGTGCTACGTTTACCTTTGCTGGCAATCAGTATAGATTGGAGTACGATGGCGAGGAATTTTTCGTTGACTTGCTCTTCTATAATCGTGAACTTCGTTGCTTTGTGGCAATCGAATTGAAAAAAGGTAAATTCAAGCCTTCGTATTTGGGTCAACTGGGATTCTATCTTACACTCTTGGACAAGAACGTTAAGTTGGCTGACGAGAATCCGTCAATCGGAATCGTTCTTTGCAAAGAAATGAAGGAATCCGTTGTGGAACTGGCTGTCAGAGACTACAATGCTCCTATGGGAGTCGCAACTTACCGCCGACAGAAAGATGTTCCAAAGGATTTGCAGAAATCGTTGCCCGATATCGATAAAATGCGTGAGATTCTATCTGCGGAAGACTAACTACCAACAATAAAAACAGTAAACAATGACCAACATATTTAATATATCAGGAAAGAATGCCGTTGTAACAGGCGGCGCTGGTGTTTTGGGCGGAAGCATCGCCAAGCACCTTGTAGAGCAGGGCGTAAACGTTGTAGTACTTGGTCGCCATGCCGAGAATGTAAACGAGAAGGTAGAGGAGCTCAAGAAGATTGGCACTGCCAAGGTAATGGGCGTTGTTTCTGACGTTCTCAACGTTGACAAGCTGAAGGAAACCCGCGACATCGTAGAGAAGGAGTGGGGCGGCGTCGACATCCTCGTAAACTGCGCAGGCGGCAACGTTCCAGGCGCTACAATCCCTGACGACAAGAGCGTATTCGATATGGAGATGGCCGACTTCGAGAAGGTAAACGCCATCAACATGAATGGTACCGTAATCCCTTCAATAGTATTTGCCGAGAGCATGGTTAAGAAGGGTGCCGGCTCTATCATCACAATTTCATCAATGGCCTCATATTCAGCCATTACACGTGTACTTGGCTATACCACAGCCAAGCACGCCATCGACGGTTTCACACAGTGGATGGCTCAGGAAATGGCTATCAAGTTCACCGAGAAGATCCGTGTGAACGCCATTGCACCAGGCTTCTTCATTGGCAACCAGAACCGCAAGCTCCTCATCAACGAGGACGGCAGCCTCACCGAGCGCAGCAAGAAGGTAATCGGCCGCACACCAATGCGTCGTTTCGGCGACATCACCGAGCTCAACGGAGCGGTTCAGTTCCTCTGCTCCGACGCCGCATCATTCATCACCGGCATCGTAATGCCAATAGATGGCGGTTTCAGCTCATTCTCAGGTGTCTAAAAAGTTGCGAAGCAACTTTTTAGATTGTTTGTAGAACAAAAATTATGTTCCCTTACCTAACTCTATTCATTAATTCTTTTATTCATTTATTGTTATGCTTGAAAAGACTTTCAGATGGTTTGGTCCTAATGACCCCATCACTTTAGATATGTTGGTGCAGATGGGCGTTGAGGGCGT
>JAZQPB010000248.1:0-11163 GCA_045628165.1 Bacteroidales bacterium
GCACAGCTCGTTAAGGAGGTTGCATCAAAGACCAACGACCTCGCCGGCGACGGTACCACAACAGCTACAGTTCTTGCCCAGGCTATCGTAAGCGTAGGTATGAAGAACGTGGCAGCCGGTGCCAACCCAACCGACCTGAAGCGCGGTATCGACAAGGCCGTTGCCAAGGTAGTAGAGGCCCTGAAGGCTAACTCTGAGGAGGTAGGCGACGACAACTCTAAGATTGAGGCTGTTGCACGCATCTCTGCCAACAACGATCCAGAGATTGGCAAGCTCATCGCCGACGCTATGGCAAAGGTAAAGAAGGAAGGCGTTATCACTATCGAGGAGGCCAAGGTTGCTGAGACTTCAGTAAACGTGGTAGAGGGTATGCAGTTTGACCGCGGCTACATCTCTCCATACTTCATCACCGATACCGAGAAGATGGAAGGCGTTTACGACCGTCCATACATCCTCATCCACGACGAGAAGATCTCTATGATGAAGGACCTCATGCCAATCCTTGAGCCAGTAGTAAGCCAGGGCCACTCACTCATCATCATTGCTGAGGACGTAGCCGACGAGGCTCTCGCAACATTGGTAGTAAACCGTCTCCGCAATCCTTCGTTCAAGGTGGCTGCCGTAAAGGCTCCAGGCTTCGGCGACAGAAGAAAGGAGATGCTTCAGGATATCGCCACACTTACAGGCGGTACAGTAATCACAAAGGAGATCGGCATGAAACTCGAGGAGGCTACTCTCGACATGCTCGGTACCTGCGAGAAGGTTCAGATCACAAAGGAGAACACCACTATAGTAAACGGCGCCGGCGACAAGCAGGCTATTGCAGACCGTGTTGCCTCTATTAAGGCTCAGATCGAGAAGTCTACATCAGAGTACGACAAGGAGAAGCTTCAGGAAAGACTTGCCAAGTTGGCAGGCGGCGTGGCAGTTATCTACGTAGGTGCTGCTTCTGAGGTAGAGCTCAAGGAGAAGAAGGACCGCGTAGAGGACGCTCTCCACGCTACACGCGCAGCCGTAGAGGAGGGTATCGTACCTGGCGGTGGTGTTTCTTACATCCGCGCTATCTCGGCTCTCGACGGCCTGAAGGGCGACAACGAGGACCAGAACACCGGTATCGCAATCATCAAGCGCGCTCTCGAGGAGCCTTTGCGTCAGATTGTTGCCAACGCTGGTCAGGAGGGTTCAGTAGTGGTTCAGAAGGTGAAGGACAGCGAGGGCAACTTCGGCTACAACGCTTTCTCTGGCGTTTACGAGGACCTCAAGAAGGCCGGCGTAATCGACCCAACCAAGGTATCACGCGTAGCCATTGAGAACGCTGCCTCTGTAGCCGGCACATTGCTCACCACCGAGTGCGTAATCGCCGACAAGAAGGAGGACAAGCCAGCCGCTCCAGCTATGCCAAACCCAGGCATGGGCATGTACTAGGATTATAGGTTAATAAATAATAATTTGCAAAATCCTCCGACACTTCAAAAAGCGTCGGGGGATTTTTTTTTGTATATAAATATTTTTAATTTATATTTGCGACATAAAATCTACAAACTATGAAAGCAACAAAAATAATAACTGCCATATCAATTTTTATGAGCCTGACATTAGCTGCACAGGCCCAAAACGACAAGTGGTTTGATGAGAACGGAAAACTCCTGCCCAAATACATTGACTCCGAGACCGGACTTCTGGCCGACCAGTACCTTCCCGATGCCTACGAATTCAAATCCATCGACGAGGCCATGGCCATGCCCGAGCGTGTGCTCAAGCTCAATCTCGCCGAGCAGGGCCTTACGGAGATGCCTCAGGAGCTGTTTCTGTTCACTAATATGGTGATGCTCGATATCTGGGGCAATCAGATAAGTGAAATCCCGGACGACATCCAGGAGCTCGCCAGCCTGCAATACCTCTCCATCAACAACAATCTCATCAAGCAGGTGCCGCCCTCGATTGGTACACTCAAAAACCTGATAATGTTGAATTTGGAGGGCAATCAGCTGATGGCGCTTCCCGACGAGATCACCTCGCTCACCAATCTCCAGTACCTTGTGCTCAAGGGCAATCAGCTGCAGAGGTTGCCAGCTAATATGCACAATCTCATCAAGTTGGCGGATCTCTCGGCAGCTGATAACAAGATATCTGAGCTCCCAAAAAACATTGGACTTTTGCCCGAACTCCAGAGCCTCGACATATCGGCCAACGAGATTGCCAGCCTGCCCGAATCGATGGGCAAGATGCAGACTCTCATGATATTCGATGCCCACCAAAACAGGATTTCCGCCATCCCAGAGGATTTCTGCAAGCTCACACAGCTGCCGTACCTCGATCTCAGCGGAAACAACATAAAAACCCTGCCCAAGAATTTCGGCAAGATGGCTTTCCTCCAGATGCTCGATTTAGCTGAAAACAAACTCACTCAGCTGCCCAACTCAATAGGCGAGATGCGCATGATGCAGGATATCAACGTATCCAGCAATATGCTCACATCCATCCCCAAGACCATCAGCAACTGGACTTTCATATCATCTATCAATCTGCAGGACAATCAGATACAGAAACTCCCCGACATGGGCGCGCTACAGGCGCTCAGGGAGCTAAATATCAGCGGAAACAAGTTGGGGGCTGTTCCGCAGTTTATCACCAAGCTCACTATGCTCGAGAAGTTTAGTGCAGCTGATAACAATATATCTGAGTTGCCCGACAATATGGGAACCCTCTCCAACCTTGAGGAACTTCAGCTGCAAAACAACAATATCGAGACTCTGCCGCAGTCGCTTCTGAGGCTCGACAGATTGCAGAACCTCAACTTGTCGAACAATCAGCTGACAGAATTTCCGCCTTATTTCTCAAGGCTGGAACAGTTGAACGACCTCAATCTCGAAAACAACAAATTCTCAGAGGATACGCGCAACAACATCCGCGCCTCATATCCTCAGGCCAAACTGTAGGGGAGAGCTTAAAGTTTAAAGTTTAAAGTTTAAAGTTTAAAGCTTAAAGTTTAAAGTTTAAAGTTTAAACTTTAAAGAATTAAAAATCAAAAATCAAAAATCAAAAATCAAAAATGAAGATAAGAACAGGATTCGGATACGACGTACACAAACTTGCCGACAATCTGCCATTTTGGCTGGGTGGCATCAAGATAGAGCACACCAAGGGAGCGGTTGGACATTCCGACGCCGACTGCCTGATACACGCCATCTGCGACGCACTGCTCGGCGCGGCCAACAAGCGTGACATCGGCTACTGGTTTCCGGATACAAGCGCCGAGTTCAAGGGCATCGACTCCAAGATACTCCTTCGCAAAACCTGCGACATAATCCGCGAGGCCGGTTACAAGATTTCGAACATCGACAGCACCATCTGCCTCCAGAAGCCAAAGATTAAGGACTACATCCCAACCATGCAGGAGACTCTGGCCAAGGTGATGGATATCGATATCGACGACATAGCAATAAAAGCCACCACCGAGGAGAAACTCGGCTTCACCGGCCGTGAGGAAGGAATTGCGGTGTACGCAACGTGTTTGATTTACAAATAATATTAATTACGAATTACGAAATCCGAATTACGAATGCGCCCATTCGGATTTCGTAATAGAAATACATTCGGATTTCGTAATTCGTAATTCGTAATTAAAGACAAAATGGACTTATCAAAATTAATTACCAACAAGCGAATATTGAAATCGCTGTGCAGCGAGCTGAAGGACAAGAGACGTTCCAGGGCGCCAAAAACTGTTGACGACCTCTGGTCAAAGATGCTCTCGGATTATATATTAGGACAGTTTAAATTCAAGCTGCCGACCGACAACAGCATCGAGAACACCATGGACGACCTCAAGACCATGCTCGCCGAGTTCGATATCAACGGACTCCGCATTCACGAGAAGGAGCGCAGATACAATGGAATCTGGGCCACCAACAACAGTTTCATGCAGCTTGAGACATGTGTCATCAATTTCAAGAATTTCAATGTAAAAGCACAATACGATCCCGACGGCAGAATATGCAGTTGGACTCATCTCAGCATAGCTTTCGAGAATTCGCATGGATATTACAACTGCGAAAACGAGGCTTGCGACAAGATGGACCTCCGCCGCATGGTTACGATGCTGATAAATCTCGACAACGCCATCGACGATTTCCGCGAAAACCTCTGGCCCAGGATGAAACAGGAGGTTCAGAAACAGCAGAAGCTCACCGAGATGGCCGAAAACACCATAGAGCTGCTGGTGAAAGGCAAGATGCAGGGCAACGGAATCCCATACGCATTGGAAAAACAGAAAATAAGGGTGAAGGCGTCGTTCGATATCGGCAAAAACCAGATGGTGGAAATGGCCATCAGCCACAAGAACTTTGCCCAGGAGCTCGATAAGATAATAGACACCGTAAAACAGCTGAAGAGTTTTATCGAAAACGCCGACATGCAGATCCGCATCAAGCCGCTTGGCAACAATAGTTATTACAAGCACTGGCTCAATACGGAAATTCCACAGGCCGACGATAATGATGAGAACTAACTTACCTTGATACCCATGATGGTGGTATCGTCCATCTGGACGGTGTTGCCTCTCCATTCCGAGAATCGCTTGTAGAGCAATTCGCTCTGCTCATCAAATGACAGCTCCGAATTCTCGACAAGCATATCGCGGAATCTTTTGGCCATAAACTTGCGGCCGTGTTCGCCTCCGAACTGGTCTTGATAACCGTCGGAATAAATATATATAGTTGTTGGAGTAGTAATGTCGATCTCGTGACAGGTAAATGTGCGGGTCTCCTCTTTCTGAATGCCGCCAATGGAATTCAGGTCGCCGTTTACCTTCTCCACCTTGCCGTCCTGAATAAGGATAAGCGGATTTTTGGCGCCGGCGTATTGGAGCGTGTGGTTGGCCTTGTCTATTACCACTATTGCGCCGTCCATGCCGTCGTTGTTTTCGGTGGTCTCCTGCTGAAGTGTGGATCTCACCAGATTATGCAGCTCGCCGAGAATGTGTCCCGGGTCGGTAATCTTCTGCAAGTTTACTATCTGATTCATAAACGCATCGCCGAGCATGCTCATGAATGCGCCCGGCACTCCATGGCCCGTGCAGTCGATTACGGCCAGTATCAGCTTGCCTCCCTCATCTTCGGCGGCGTTCTTGCGGCGGAAGAGTGATGGCGGTTTCTGATTCTTAACCTCCGAGAACCAATAAAAATCGCCGCTCACCACCTCCTTGGGGTGAAAATATACAAAACCATCCTGAAAATGTTTCTTGATGAAATCCACATTAGGCAGCATGGCATGCTGTATGCGGCCGGCATAGTTGATGGATGAGCTTATCGATTCGTTGATGGCCACTATCTCCTCGTTGCGCAGACGCACCTCGTCGTTGGCCTTTTCCACAATCTCCTTCTGTCGTGTAATTTCCTCGTTTTTCTGATTTACTTCCTCGTTGGTCTTGGTGAGCATGGCGTTCATCTGCTTGGCCTTGCGGAAGTTGAAAATTACGTATACAAGGAATAGCGCCACCAATACCGAGAACACGATTATGAATGTGTATATGGTCTTGGATCGCTTGAGAGCCTGCTCGGCCTTGGCCAGCTCGGCGTCCTTGCCCTGTGTGGATAGCGAAACCTGAAGGTCGGAGAAGCTCTCGCTTTTCTTGGCCTGATAGAGTCGCTCGCTCGCATTCGAATACATTGCCAGATACTTGTATGCGCTGTCCACGCGGCCCTGGCTGTTGTATATGTCGGATATCAGCAGAAGCGCGTTTACCTCCTCGGCCAGCCACTGATTGTTCTGCGCCATGTCGAGGGCGGTGCGTCCCTGCGATTCCGCTGTCTTGTAGTCGCCTTTTATGAAACTGATGCGGCCCAGTCGGTTGATTACCGAGGCGAGTCCCTCTATGGTGCCGAACGACTGGAAAATATTGGCCGCTGCTATGTAGTTGGCGTATGCCTTGGCGTTGTCGTCGTTCTTGAAATGCATGTCGCCCAGCTGACAGTAAATCTTGGCTATCTCGTACTTGTTGCCGGCTATGCGGTATTTGCTGATGGCGAGATTCAGGCAGCTGTCTTCCTGCTCGTAGTCGTCGTTCATATCGTATACCTCGGCTATGTAGCAGTATGCCTGCGCCATCAGCAGAGGCTTGTTGATTCGGGTGGCTAATTCCAGCGACTGATTAAACTTGTCCATGGCCTTGTCGTACTGATAGTTGCGGAGCTCGGCGCGGCCCACCTTGCTGAGTGCCTCGGCTATGCCTTCCTCGCAGTTTACCGAGCGGAACATGGCTTCGGCTTTCATGAAATTCTGCATGGCCACTTCCTCCAGGTTCTGGATAAAATATGTGTCGCCTACTCTCATTATGGCATAGGCCGCCCTTGTGATGTCGCCGTTCGACATGAAGTTTACATACGCCTCGTGGTATCTCTCCATGGCCATGTAATATACCTTGCGCTCATAGTAGATATCGGCCACGGCCTCGTTCCATTCGGCCATCTGCGATACGTCGCCCTCCTCGGTCATCATTCCGATGGCCTGTCCGGCGTATTCCAGGGCCAACTGGTCGTTGGTAATCTTGGTGATGTCATACATCTTCCTCAGGAAATAGAGGCGGTCGGCTATGGGCGCGCCGTTCTCTATGCAGCTCTGCAGCTTGCGGTCCAGGCTGTCGAGCTGAGATTCCACAGAAGATCCGGCCATGGTTTTTCCTCCCGAAATCAATACCACAGCCAGCCATATCACCGTTATATATCTAAAAAATGTCATTTTGTAATCTGAAGTCAAAATTTATACTGGCTATGTTTATTGCATAATCCATGCCTTACTATGCCGGGCGGGACATTTTTTTTAGGAAAAATTTACTATCTTTGACACGCAAAACAAGCAAAAACGATATACAATATGAGGAAAATAATAATTGCGCTATTAGCTGCCATGGCCATAAGCCAGGCCCAGGGACAGGCTCTGAAAAGCGGTTTCGAGCACCTGAGAAACAACCGCTGTAACGATGCCGCCAAGGTGTTTACCAAGGCCCTCGACAAGGGCAACGAGACAATGGCCGCCAACTTCGGCCTGGGGTGCGTGCTCAGCAATCCGCAATACCAGAACTGCAACAAGGTGAAGGCTTTCAGGATGATACGCAACACCAACGACCGCTACCACACCATGCCGGCCAAGACCAAATCGCTGTGGCGAGATGTTTACGGATTCGGATATCAGGAGATACACGCCAAGATGCTGGAGATAGCCGGGCAGGAATTTGAGATCGCGCGCCAGCAAAACACCGTGGAGGCTTACGACTGGTATATTGCCACTTTTGAGGGTGCTGACAGCCTGATAGCCGAGGCACGCAAACTGGAGGGCGAGATAGTGTGGGCCACCACCGAGAAGTCGGGTTCGTTCCGCGCCTACAAGGAGTTTGCCGAGCGTTTCCCGAATACTCCGCATGCCGACGAGGCCACCAGCCGATACCGCGCCACCTGGGAAAAACTCTGCCGCGATGCCTACGACGAGGGCGAGCTCGCTTCGATGGATGCTTTCAACAGCAGGTTCCCTAATTATCCGTTCTACACACAGAAGGAGAAAAACGAGTACAAGCTGGCTCAGGAGGCGTATTCGCTGAAACTTAATGTAAGGTATTCGCAGGCCTACGAGCCGTATTACAAGGCTTTTATAGAGAAGGCGGCTCCGTCTCAGCTGGCTTATGTGACTCTGCTGCGCATAATATCGCCATACATAGAGATGGCGCGCTATGCCGAGGCCGCCGACATTCTGGACAGCTATTCGCCGGTTTTTCCGGGTTACGAGCAGGCCATAGCTAAGACTTCGGCCATGCTGCGCGAGCCGGGGCGCAAATACACTTCTACTCCGCTGCCTCCGGCCATCAATACTGAGTTTATGGAATATTCGCCGGTGATGACTCCCGACGGCAATACGCTGTATTTCTGCGGATACGGCCGTGACGACAATGCCGGTATGGAGGATATTTTTGTATCGCACAGGCAAAACGGCGAATGGCAGCCCGCCAAGCCGATGACACAGTTCAATTCGGCGTTCAGCAACGAGGCGCCTCTGGCCATATCGCCCGACGGCAACATGATACTCATATATCAGAATAGCAATATCTACTATTCGGAGCGCCGGGGCAGCGGATGGAGCCCTCTCAAGAAGATGACGGGCATCAATACCGGCCAGTCGTGGGAGGCCGATGCGTCGTTTACGCCCGACGGCAATGCCATTTTCTTCATCTCCGACAGGCCGGGCAATGTGGGGCAGTATCATCCCCACGAGAAAGTTTTTCACGGATCCTCGCACGGCAACAGCGATATTTATGTATCCACACGCCAGGGCGACGGATCGTGGAGCGAGCCCGTCAACATAGGCGCCACCATAAATACGCCTTACTCCGAGCGCAGTCCGTGGCTCGCCTCCGATATGAGGACTCTCTATTTCTCGAGCGACGGACATTACGGCCTCGGAATGCTCGATGTATTCAAGGCCACAAGGCTCAGCGATTCCAGCTGGACCGAGTGGAGCGAGCCTGTAAATCTCGGCAAGGAGATTAATACCGCTCAGGACGACTACAATTATGTAATCTCAACCGACGGAGCCAGCGCTCTCTTCACCAAGGTTCAGCGCGGAGGTTTCGATATCTGCACTGTAAGCCTGCCCGAGAAAATGAGGCCCGAGGCCATCGGCATAGTTCTCGGCAAGGTTACTGACACCGAGGGCCACTGCCTGCCGGCCAAAATCAAGTGGGAAGACCTCCAGACGGGAAAAATTCTCGGAAACCTGCAGTGCGACCCCACTTCGGGATCTTATTTCATAACATTGCCCGCGGGCCGCAATTACGGTTATTTTGTGGAGATGGATGGATACTATCCAGTATCGGGCAATCTGAACACCGAAAACCTGAAAACAGGCAAAAACATTGAGCGAAACATTGTGATGAACTCCATCGAGGATATTCTGGAGGGCAAGGTGTCGATAATTCTCGAAAACATTTTCTTTGATACCAACAAATATGAGCTGAAGCCCGAATCGTATCCCGAGCTCAGGCGTCTGGCCGCTTTCATAGACCTGAATCCGTCGGCAGTGCTCGAGATAAGCGGCCACACCGACAATTCCGGTTCGGCCGAGAGCAATAGAACGCTGTCCCAGCGCCGCGCCGATTCTGTAAAGGAGTTCCTGATAAGCAGCGGATGCTCCGAGGCTCAGATACGTGCCAGCGGATACGGCCACACCAAGCCGATAGACAGCAACGCCACCGAGGCCGGCAAGGCCCGTAACCGCCGAGTGGAATTCAGGATAGAGAAAAACCTTTGATCCATCCGGCGAGATAAATCCATAAATCATTATCTGCATCCCTGACATCTGCAAACATCGCGTGGCATATCTCGCGGTAGTCCCAGAAGGTGTCAGGGTATTCTTTTTCAGCTGATAGCCTGTATACTTTGGAGAATTCTCTGTGGACATCAGCGCGCGAGTCGGGATGTTTGTCGCAAATCAAGTCGAGAAAATACCGCGCGTAGTCCATCTCGCCGGTGTGGCTGAAGTATCTGGACAGCCTGTACCAGAGCGAAAGATTCAGATAGTCGGGAAATTCGAGAGAGCATTGCAGCGCAAAATACAGGCAGGCCCTGTGCTTGATGTCTTTCTCCTCGTAGATATCGGCCACGGCGGTCCAGCTCCACGTTTTGGCGTGTTTCAGCTTGATATATGGCCTCAGAACTCTCAGTATCAGCTGCCTGTCGCAATGGAGATATGTGAGGAAACTCGCAATATGGAAATTGGCGTATGGCGTAAAATCCCCGTCGGGCATGTGGCTGATGAAATCGGCAAAGAATTTAAGGTTGTGGCAGCTGAAACCGCGCTTTACGAGAAACCTCGAATACGCCTCGTAGGCATGGCACGCCAGGGCATATCCATCTGCGCCGGCATGGAAATCGCCATCCGAGAGGTTGTCGAAATCCCACCAATCGCAGAAACTGCCGATGGAGCCCCACAGTCGCGAATTCAGGAGAAAGGCGTTGAGGATTTGCTTGTATAGCTGACTGCCGCGGTCGATGTCGAGATAGATTACAAAGTGGAAAAATTTGTCGATATTAGCTGACCAGATATTCCCCTTGTGACGGCGCAGTATGTAGATGATGAGGCTTAATATATTGTGGTTGAATTCCCTGTCGTGATAGCCGAGCTGCTCTATGCAGTCCATGCAGTCGGATAGTCCGGCGTTGTCCAGGTTTTGGAGATAGTATGCCATCAGGTCTCTGTATGCCCATGCCAGGGCATTGTAGGAGGCAGTGTCCGGCGTGGCGGAGAGCCTGCTCAATGCGTCGAGAATCTTTTGGTCGTACCACTCCAAATTCATGATATGATGATTGTTTTTTTTGTGTGATTTAGTTTCTGCAAAGATAATCATTTCCCCGTCAAAATTCCAAAAAAAATTCCACGGCAAAATTTTCTGAAATAAATTTCACCGAATGCACGTTAATTATCGTGAGTTCGGAGAAAAATTATTATTTCGTCTATGGCGTTATTACAAAACATAAATTATCACGAATTAACATAAATTAGTCATAAATTTTTCTTATTATGAGTAATTTATGAAAAATTCGTGTCAATTTATAATTCATCGAACTCACATTAATTAATATATTAGCATCAAAAAAAAACAGCATGAGAAAACACCTTATTATAATATCATTGCTGCTGATGGCGGCACAGGCAGTGGCGCAGACGGCGCATATCAGTATCAGCTTGCCGGGCGGCGGATACGGAAATGTTTTGTATCAGCTGCTCGACAAATACAGCTATGTGGATTCGGTGGCGTTGGATGCCGGCGGCATGGCCTCGCTCGATGTGGAGTGCGGAGCGGATGTGCAGTATATGCGCCTGATAGTTGGAAAGGAGAAACTGCCGATGATTCTGCACCGCGGCGATACCGTGTCGGTGAGGATAAATTTGGGCGATATTTACAAATCGGAGATTGCGGGCAGCGCGGAGACGGTTTACCTGCTGAGGGCTATCAGCTGCAAAAACAATATGGAGCTGAAATCCATGATGCGCCGGAATCCGGGCATGGAGGCTAATTTGCTATTAGCTGAAAAACTGGACTCCGATAAGGACCTGAAGATTCTGAAGGCCGTGGCCGAGTGTTTTGCCGACTGCCAAGTCGGATCGTAGCCATGT
>JAZQPB010000249.1:0-5039 GCA_045628165.1 Bacteroidales bacterium
GACGCTGAACGAGCTTGTAGCCGATGTTGCCTGCCTCCAACGATGGGAATACGAGTACGTTGGCCTTGCCTGCTACGTGCGAGCCAGGAGCCTTGAGGTCGGCAACCTTCTGTACGAGGGCTGCGTCGAGCTGGAGCTCACCGTCGATATCGAGCTCAGGAGCGGCAGCCTGTGCAAGCTTGGTGGCCTCCACTACCTTGTCCACTACCTCGTGCTGTGCAGAGCCCTTGGTAGAGAAGCTGAGCATTGCAACCTTAGGATCGATGCCGGCGAGAGCCTTGGCTGTCTTGGCAGAGATTACTGCGATGTCGGCAAGCTGCTCGGCTGTAGGAGCGATGGTTACTGCGCAGTCGGCGAAAAGGAATACGCCGTCCTGACCGTACTCAGTCTTGGGAGAAACAACGATGAAAGCGCCTGAAACTGTCTTGATGCCAGGGGCTGTCTTGATATACTGGAGGGCTGGACGGATGGTATCAGCTGTAGAGCAGATGGCACCAGCCACGAGACCGTCGGCGTCGCCGGCCTTAATCATAAGTGTGCCGAGGAAGTAAGGGCTGTCGAGCTGCTTGAGAGCCTTCTCTACTGTCATACCCTTAGCGGCGCGGATCTCAGCCATAATCTCGGCATACTTCTGCTTCTTCTCGAAGGTCTTGGTATCTACGATGGTAGCCTTGCTGATGTTGGTGAGGCCCAACTCCTTGGCGTTGTTGGCGATAGTATCGGGATTACCGATGAGCACGAGCTGTGCGATTCCCTCACCGAGGATTACGTCGGCAGCCTTCAAGGTGCGCTCTTCCTCGCCCTCAGGCAATACGATTCTCTTGTTTGCCTTCTTGGCGTTTTCTCTGATTTGTTCCAGTAATGTCATGGATATCAATATTTTAATGTTTTAACTTCAAAATTAATCAAATGCAAAGGTAATAATAATTTTTGTATGCAGCGTATTTTTTTTCCAAAATTACCGAAAAATTATTCTTTCTTCTCCTTGTTCTTACCCTTGAACTTGTAAGCCAGTCTCAGCAACGCATAAGATGGAATCACGTTGGTGATCTCCTCGGAGCGGCCCTGGGCGTTCACGTAGTAGCGCACGTTGGTGAGGTTGTGCAGGAGGTCGAAGGCATCTACCGACAACACAAAATTGCCGTGGCATATCGGGCGCGAGAGCCTTGTATTAAGCACCAGCTCATTGGTATTCATGTAGGAATCGCTGTAGCCACGGCGCGAGTACATTGTAAGGTCGCTGGCAAACTGAATCTTCCACGGCATCCTGTACTGGAGACTGATTCCGTAATTGAAGTCATAGACATTGATAGTCTGGAAATTGACATTCTCGCTCGATGAGTTTCTGTAGTCAAGCGCGGCCTTTAGTCCAATTTGGAAATCAGAGGAGAACTTCAGGTCGAATGTCAGGGTATTGCCGAGCACATTAGTTCCCACCTCCTGACGCAATGGCGTATCCGTGGTACTGGTGTAATCTACGCTGTTGGTGTAGTTGTAGCGTGCATTGTAGCCTACCACGTATTTCTGGGTGGAATCTATCGGGATGCTGATTCCGGCATTTGCCTCGATATTCCAGTTGCCGTTCACGTTGATAGGGGTTACGGTGCTGATGCCGGTGGCGCGGTCATACACGGTGGCCATGGCGGTGGCGTTTCTATTCACATTGCCTCTGAGGCTGCTCGAAAACTGGAATCGTCCCTTGTATCTGTCCTCGTATTCTATACGGTAATTATGGTAAGTGGAGTTGTCGAGGTTGGGGTTTCCGCGCCTTATGTAGAGCGGATTGCTGTTGTCCTCGATATCCATTAGATAGCCTACACTGGGCATATTCTTGAAAATATTGTAACTGGCACGGAAACGGAAACCCTTCTTGTAGTTGGATCCGTAAATGAAAACGCTTGGGTGCAGATATTGGAGACGGCGGCTGATGGCGGTATCCACTGATGATTTGCGGTAGTCAATATCCTCGTTTTGAAGGTTGTGCTCCAGCGAACCCTGAAACGACAAATGGAGGTTGTTCTCGTTCCAAAAGCTGTAAGTGTATCCCAAAGAGTTTTGGTGGGTGTGGCTCCTGGTGTCGGAATATTCGCTGTTGTTCTTGTCAAGAGTGGTCATCAGCTCCACCTCCGATGGCAGATAGCCAATAGGATTGCTGAAATCACTGAAACCATCCAGATAATGCAGCTGATACAGCGACCTATTGGATTCCCTTTTTGAGTAAGCCAGGCTATAGCTGTAGCTGAGGCTGTGGTGGTCATCGTCGTCAAGCGAATAGTGAACACCTGTACCCAAATTGGAGTTCAGATTTTTGTAGAAATTGTCGTTGTAGCGGTTCAGTTTCTGGGCGGCGTCGCTGTTGCCCATGGGAAATTCCAGATTGTAATGGTTGAAATCCGGGGTAGCCTGATTGCTAAAATATTCGTAATTATATATATTGAACGACAATTTGTCGTTGTATCTGGGGCTGAAATTCAATCCGCCGTTGAAGTTGGCATTCAGGTCGTGACCCTCGCCGTGGCTGCGGTTTATGGTTCTGTTGATGGAATAGCGCCTCAGAAGGTCGCCGGCCATCGGGCTCATGATGCTGTCCACCCATTGCTTGCCCCACTGCTCGCGCACGTCGCTGTCGAGTATGGCCGATGCGCTGCTGCTGTTGTTGCAGAACTTGCGGTAATTCACAGTAGGATAGGCGTATGCGTATAAACTCTTGAATATACCCAGCACGGGTTTTTTGTATTCTTGATAGCTGAACTCGTGATCTGATTTTATCTCATAATTGTAGCTTGTGCGGGAATTCACGGAGCGGCTATATGTGTTGCCGCCATTCAGGAAGCTCTCGCCGTTGTTTGTGGTATGGTCGTTGGCCTCGGAATATCCGAACGAGGTGGTTCCACGGTAATTCCTGGTGTCCTCGGTGTTTTTCTTGCTGGCCGACATTCCCACAAAATACGATTCCAGAAGACCTGTGCTCTGCTGAAGCGGAGTCCAGTCGCCCTGCTCGCCGGGATTTCGTCTATCGTTGAGGTTATTGGCGTTTCCGAAAAACGACAGGCGGCCGTTGTCGGAGAATCTCGACATGAAGACCCTGCCCATGAATCTGTCGGCCTTGAATTTCTCAACATCGTACATCGACGCGCCAACGCCGGCCTCCATGTTGCCTATCCAGCCCTTGGCATACTCGCGCTTCAGTTTCACGTTCATCACAATCTCCTTGGGAGCGGTTTTCTCCTTGGATGTGCCGCGCGCGTCCTTGGGAGTCTGCTCGCTTACGCCTATGTTTTTCACCATATATGCTGGAAGGTTCTGCAGGAATAGCTCCTTGTCCTGGCCTATCAGCTCCTGGCCATTCAGCTGAAGCTCGTTCACTTGTCGGCCGTTTACCGAGATCTGACCGCTGGAGTTCATCTCTACTCCGGGCAGCTTCTTTATGAGGGCGTCGAGCATGGAGCCGTCGGCCATATTGAAGGCTTGGGCATCGTAAACGAGAGTGTCGCCGTTCATGTAGAATTTCAGGCGAGTGGCGGTTACGGTTACCTCGCCCACCTCCACCTCGTCCATCTGCTTCTCCTTTTGCAGATAGATGGTGGGCAGATAGCGGTACTGCTCGTTCTTGTGGAATTTCTCGATATTGAAATCCACATACTTGGTTTTGAATCCGGGAACGGCAATTCTGAAGGTGTATTTGCCGAGTTCTGATACCTCGTAATCGAATCTGGAATGGCGGCGGTCGTTCCATACATTTGACCAGAAATCCGCCGTATCGATGCAGCGTCCGTCTCTGATAACCTCCACAAAGGCGGTATCAGGCCCCTGCTGAGAGATAAAATCCACCAAGTCGCCCACCACGGCAAGCTTGTAGGTCTTGGTGCTGTCTTTCTGTTGCGCCATACACACGGCGCTGCAAAGTGCCATGCACAATGCGAGAATGAGTGTTTTCATGTTATTTTTTAGTGTTTATTGGTAAATAATATATTGTATCTAACAACGCAGCAAATAGGATGCTACGGAAAAACCTTGCAAAGTTACAAAAAAGTGTTGATTGCGAAAAATGAGTTTCGAGGATTTTGAAAAATAATTGACACGACTATATTATTTATTTGGTTATTAATCAAATTAGTTGTAAATTTGCAATAGAAAAATCAATGAGAGATGCTATGACAAGAATCGTAGGATATCATGGAACAAGTACTGCAAACGCCAATGCAATTATCAAAGAAGGCTTCAAAATGTCGAAAGGTGATGAGCAATGGCTTGGAGATGGTGTTTACTTCTTCATCAAAGGAATTTCTCAACATCCTGATATACAGGCAGAGGATTGGGCTAATGTTTCTGCTTGGAACAAAACTAAGCAAAGGAATGATTATTCGTTTTTCTCGATTCTCAAAAGTATGATAGAGATTGACGAAGACAAAACACTTGACTTGACAACAAATGAGGGTATAGAAATACTTGATTATCTTCAGGAAAAATGCAAGTCTAAGTTGCTAAAATTGGGGATTCCAAAATTTCCAATAGATGGACAACTTATAAATCTTGCACGAGTTGAGAATATTTTCGAAATTGATGCCTCGATTGGAAATTTCTATATCAAGTTGAATAAATTTGATAGAATTAATAATCTTACAAGAAGAACCCCTAATAGCACTATTGCTGCAATTTACAACAATAGTACTATTATAGATACCGTTATTTATAAAAAAGGGAGGGTATTATGAGACTTACTGATGATTTGAAAAACAAAATAGACAATTACTTCGACAACATATCACCGGAGGAATTGTTGAATGTCCTTGAGAACAAGTGTGGATTCTCCTCCACCGATAATGAGATAACAATAACAGAGGAGAATGTGGAGACGTGGGCCAATATCATTATGAAGAAATTTCTTACGCCCGACAATATTGTGAATATACTAAGACAATATATTGTCACACCACAGGTGTCTGGGGTTGTTTCGGCAAGCGTATAATTGTCGCCATCAAAAATCCCCGGCCTTTGCTGTTATTGATACGTGGTGAAGGCCGGGGCTACGGAGCGTG
>JAZQPB010000250.1:0-36946 GCA_045628165.1 Bacteroidales bacterium
AAGCTTCGCTTACGGTTATGAATGGCGACGCGCCTGCGGGGCTTGGGGGGCGTTGGTAACATTACCTTTAAAATTCTTTCCGTTTTGTGTGCTTTTAATTAATATTTAATTTATTGCAGTTTAATATCTTTTTCAGGAATTCTCCTTAACTTTGCAGTGTCAAAAATAAGAAATTAGTTTTTGAGTTTTAATTGTTGTTATTTTTGTTGTTTTTCATTTTTTTATTTTTTTTTAATTGTCTTTTCATAATATTAGGTTTAGGTTAAGAATTAGTAGCAAAAAAGCTGACGCGAGTCAGCTTTTTGTGTTTTTAGGGGGGGATGAAACATAAAATGTGCTGAAATATTTGTTTTTATGTTCATAAAATGTGATATTTGTACCTGATTTATGTTCATAAAATGTGTTGCTATGACAAATTATATTCGTAGAAAAGTAGATAACTATCTGATAGAGTGGAAGAACAATCCCGATAAGAAGCCTCTGGTGATAAGGGGGGCGCGTCAGGTAGGAAAAACTCTGTCTATAAGGGAGTTTTCCAATAACTACAAATCATATATTGAGATCAATTTTGTAACAAATCCCGAATACAAGTTGGCTTTCAGCAATGGATATTCCGTTGAGAAAATCGTAAATGGAATATCTCTGATAAATCCTGATTTTAGGTTTCTGGATGGTGAAACATTGATCTTTTTTGACGAGGTTCAGGAGTTTTCCGATTGTACCACAAGTCTCAAGTTTTTCAAGGAGGACGGCCGTTTCGATGTAATCTGTTCGGGGTCTATGATGGGGCTCAATTACAAAGAGATTACTTCCAACAGCGTGGGGTATAAGACGGATTATGTTATGTATTCTATTGATTTTGAGGAATTCCTGTGGGCAAAAGGTTATAGGCAGTCTCAGATTGACGATATTTTTGATCACGTGAATACCCTGAAGCCATTTTCCGATTTGGAGATGAAGGTTTATTCCGATTTGTTTTTGGAATATGTGATTGTGGGCGGAATGCCCGAGATTGTAAGCAAATATATTTCCACCAAAATGTTTTCCGGCATTCTCGATATGCAAAGGCAGTTGCTGTTGGATTATGAAACCGATATTACCAAGTATGCCGACAATCACAACAAGTCGAGGATTGAGAGTGTGTATAGGAATATCTCAGTTTTCTTATCCAAGGAAAACAAGAAGTTTCAGATTACCAAATTGTCACCTTCGGCCCGCACAAGAAATTATGCTGGCTGTATTGACTGGCTACGTGACGCCGGTATCATTAATATCTGTTATTGCCTGAATTTTCCGGAACTGCCGCTGAAGGGCAATTATGACGAGACGAAATACAAGATTTATTATCACGACAATGGTCTTTTGATAGCCTCGCTTGATGAGGAGTCGAACGATGATCTCCGCAAGAATAGGAATCTTGGAGTTTATAAGGGCGCAATTTATGAGAATATTATTGCTGAAGCCTTTGTAAAACAAGGACTTCCTATTTATTATTACAAGAAAGAGAATTCGCAGATGGAGATTGATTTCCTGATACGGAATTCAGATTCGCTGATTCCTGTGGAGGTTAAGGCCAACGACGGCGCCACCAAGTCGCTCAACAACATAATTGCTTCTGATTCCTATCCTGATGTTAAGTTTGGCATTAAACTGTGCAACAAGAATATAGGATTCAATGGCAAGTTTTACACGATTCCATATTTCTGTTCGTTTTTGATGAAGAGATGGCTGAAGGGATAATGGGGTTGTTTAGTAGCAAAAAAGCTGACGCGAGTCAGCTTTTTGTGTTTTTATATGTTTAGAAGGAATTTCCAGAGTGGAATAACCTCAATTTTCCTGTTTTTTATCTCTATTGTTTCCTCCTCGTCTTTGGTTATTATTATCAGACGGCTTGGGTTTATGTGTTGTGCGATTGTGAGCAAGGCTTTTATCTCGCGTTGTTTGGTTTCGGGATCGTGCATTGCGTATGATACTTGGATTGCTGTGTTCTCGCTCCTTACATAGAAATCCACCTCAATGTCGGTCTGATAATAGAAAACCTCGTTTGGAAAACGTCTCGACAGGTTGATTGCCACAATGTTTTCCAGCAGTGATGTGTCGGAATCCATAAGGAAAAGGTTCAGAATTCCGTTGTCGATGAAATAGTATTTCTTGTTGGTAACTCGGTCCGCGATTTTGCCAACGATGTTTTCTATCGGAAGTATCAGCCAGGATTCGTTCATATATCTGAGGTATTCCGATATTGTCTCGTAACTGATTTTCTTTCCTATCGACGATACTATGTTGGCCAGTCTTGTATATGACGAGGGCTGTTTTACGTTTTCGGCCAGTTTCTTTATCAACAGTTTCAGGGCTTCCTCGTTTCTTATCTTGTGACGCTGTATCAGGTCTCCGAAAAATATCTTGTTGTGAAGGTTGCTGAGCCACACTCGTTTGTCCTGTACCATTGAAAGTTCTGGTAAACCTCCGAACCTGAAGTATTGGTCAATGTTTTTCAGGATTTCTTTTCTCTGGCTGAATATTGCATTTGGTGTGCTGATGTCTATTCCCTGCGACAGTAAGTATTCTGAGTACGAGAATGGATATACTTCCTGTATCATATATCGACCGCCCAATGTGGTTGCTATCTCGGCTGAGAGCATTTTGGCGTTGCTTCCGGTGATATAGACACGGTATTTTTGGTCGGCAAGCCGGCGTGCAAACTTTTCCCATTTTTCAACGTTTTGTATCTCGTCGAGGAATAGTATTGGTTTGTGGTCATACATTTCCTCGTAGCACGACTTTATTGTATCGAGGTCCTCAAGTTTGATTTCGTCGAGACGGTCGTCCTCAAAGTTGAAGTATAATATCTCTGATATGTCGTGCCCTTGTTTTACGAGTTCGTTGATTTGCTGATACATTAGATACGATTTTCCCGCGCGTCGCAGTCCCACAAGTACATAATTGAGGTTGCTCTCGAATACGTAGTTGCGTTTTGTGTATTCAATGTTTCTGATCAGTCTCTGATTTTCAGCAATTATTATCTTTACGAGGTCTTTGTTCATAATCTTTATGTTTTCGTCCGCCACAAAGATAATATATTTTTCTGAATATTGCGGTTTATAAACCGCAATATTTGCCAATTCTTACGGTTTATAAACCGCAATTTTCGGGAAATTTGATAAATGTTCGTTTCGGACGAACATTTTTGCGATTTTGTTCGTGTGGGACGAACACCGACCCCGATAATTTTGTGTTGCTTTTTCTTGGATTGATTGTGGGGATTTTTTATATTTGGGAGTTGGAAAAAATATAAAAGGTAATAAAGCAACAAGATAATGGCAACTGTTATTAATAGAGATCATCCTGTATATATTTCTTATTCTTGGGATAATGAAGATAATCCAGGTATCGAGCGAGATGTGAAACCTCTTTGCAAATTGATGGAGGAGAAAGGTATCGCATATCTATACGATAAGGGCGAAAATGACCATCAGCTGATGAGGTGGCCGGATTCTATTCCTGATGCAGAGGATATAATCGGCAGAGGAGATTTTGTTATTGTTATTTTCAGCAAAAAGTATCTTACTTCGCCTCACTGTATGTACGAATGGCACAAAATAGTTAATTCTCCCAACAAGAATTATAATGACAGGATTATTCCTATTATTCTTCCTGGTACATTCGAGGAGTTTGGTGGCACCGATATCAATGTGAATGTAAAAAGGCAGTTTCGTGATTTGGAGCTGAAAAGTCTGCATTTGAAGTGGGATTTCGAGGATGGCCATTCCGAAAGCACACCTCAAAGAGCGTTGCGTGAAAATGTTGGACAGTATAAGGCTGATTTGGAGATACTTGGCACTTATATGCAAGATACTATCAAGAGAGGTTATAGTGAGATTGTAGATAACAACTATTCCTTAATCATAGATGCTCTTTCTGATAGGATTTGGAAATCCTGTGGCTCAGAATTCGACCCCAATGGAAACGATCTGATTGACAGACCAGATGACCGTAAGAAATTACGTGACGCCATTTTCCGTAATACTTTTGTAAACCTTCAGGCAATGGGAGGTTCTGGAAAATCGTCGCTTGTAAAGTTGCTCTCCGAACGCAACAAGAACGATTTCAATGAAATACGTTACACTTTGGTAAATAGCAGTTTGTATACTGATGTTTTTGATGAGTATAAGAATATAGAATTGGAGGACGGCAAACTTCCGGAGGCCAAGACAAGGTTCAACAAATATGTTGAAGATTTACAGAAGACTCCAGCCAACGGCAACAAATTCAATCTTTGGATTATTGATATCAATGAGTCTTCCAATTACAAGGAGATAGAAGAGACCTTGAAACTTTGGACCAAGAAATCATATATCCATCTTTGGAAAAACTGGAGAATACTTGTGGTGTCGCGTGTATTGTTCCTTCCTGTAGGAACCATTCACATGGCCACAATGGAAAACAATCCTGATGTGCTTAACAAGATTTTCTTCCACTATTTGGATGGAGATTCTGTTTCTTATTACCGAAAAGCGGTAGAGTCCGGCAAACTATCCTTGGGTGAGGATTTCTTCAAACTTCTTTTCAATTTGCCGATATTGGTTGAGCACCTTTCCCGGTATTTGAGTGATGCATACAGTTATGAAAGAGTTGGGTATCCTGATACTGAATCTATTTACAAGTTGTTGGGAGTCGACGACAAGAAGCGTGAGGCTTCCAGAAAGTTTTTTGAGGTTCTCAGCGCTAACAATAGTGCCGCATTCCAGGATAAGGACAAGGAGGCTTACGAAACCGTCGGTTCTTATTTGAAGAATATTGTAACATTCGACAAGTTACGCACCGAGGATATCAAGACCGTGGCCCGTCATTTTATGCTTTTCAACGCTGAGTATATTCCTGTTGCTGATATAAAGGCATTGGTGGGAGAGGACAATTGTTCAGATTGGAGAGAAACCCTCAAAGAGATGGTTAATTCCAAATTCCTTGACCCTAAGCACGACGACAAGACAGGAACAGTGAAATACAAAATGCACGGTTTGATAGCAGACGCTCTCCGTGGTCAGATTTTCAATCCCGAGGATCGTCATTATGTAACTGATGACAAGTATCGTGATTTTAGTAAGTTGCGTGCTAATATATTGAATTTTAGGAAGTATTCGGATGAATTAGAATCTTGTTTCTGTTATTGTTTTGTAGATGACAAGCGAGATAACGAGACTGATATAGTTCATCCATCTGACGAATTCGACAAGATGCCGGAATTCCTCAATGCCGAATTCTATAAGGTATTAGCTGATAAGATATATAATACTTCTCTCTATGAGAAATGGTATAAGCTAAAACTCATAGAAGAAGTATGTGGAATAGAAGACCATACACAGAAATTGAAAAAATATCAGGAATACAAAGACAAATCATCCCATAAAGTTTATGAGGAAAATTACACGCCTTCCCAAGGCAACGAAATAGACCAAGACTTAAAAAACGAAGTTTTCAGTCAAATGGTTGAGCTAAAGGCTGGTAATTTTGATATGGGAGGAAATGGGAAATATGATGGAAGACCTATCCATAATGTAACAATCAGCAATAGTTTCTATATCGGGAAATATCCCGTTACGCAGAAATTGTGGAAATGTGTGATGGACAGTCTTCCTGATGACTCTGATTATGATAGCGATAGATTCAGAGGAGACCGAAAACCTGTAATCGATGTCAATTGGTACGATTGTATGGATTTCATAATTAAACTCAATGCTACGACTGGATTGCAGTTCCGTCTGCCTACTGAGGCCGAATGGGAATATGCCTGTCGGTGTTCAGGTGTTGACAAATATAAGTTGGATGATGTTGCCTGGTATTACGATAATTCCGGAAGACAGCTCCACGAAGTTGGAACGACTAAGAAGTCAAGTGAATTAGCAATTCAGGATATGCTTGGCAACGTCTGGGAATGGTGTTCGGATTGGGCCGGCTCTTATAGTGATGAACCTCAAGTTGATCCGCAGGGTCCATCGATGGGTTCTAGCCGCGTTAACCGTGGAGGCGGTTGGTTCAATGATGGTGGCTGCTGTAGGGTGGCTTACCGTAACGACGGCAACCCTTGCTACCGCGTCCGCGACTACCACGTAGGCTTCCGCCTTGCCGTGTCCCTCCAGTTCAAAAAATAGAAATCCTTGTCATTTTTTTAAGCTGGAAAATAGATAAATGTTTTGGAAAAACACAACCGAAGGAAAGCAACTCATCAGCACTTGGTGGCCCTTGTGGCCACTACTCCGGTAACCGCTGGCATCGCCTGCGGTGATTAAGAATCTGTATATGTCCCCTACAAAAAAAAGGCGAAGCCGTTTCCCGGCCTCGCCTTCTTTATATAGATTAATCAAATAATCCTAATTTACGAGCACATTGAGCTTGTTGTTGCTGAATTCCACAAGTCCGCCGTTTACGTCGAAGAATTGCTCCGAGTCGCCGTTCTGGACCTTTATTTTGCCTTTCTCGAGAGTAGAGATTATGGCGGCGTGGTTCTGGAGAATCTCGAACGCGCCGTTGGTTCCCGGAAGGCTTACAAGTGTGGCCTCGCCTGTGTATATCACATTTTCGGGTGAAATTATATCTACTGTCATAGCGGTAAAATTTTATTTGGATTCCTTGAGCAATTTCTCGCCCTTCTCGATAGCCTCCTCGATGGTGCCCACCAAGTGGAAGGCAGCCTCAGGATACTGATCCACCTTGCCGTCCATAATCATATTGAAGCCCTTGATGGTTTCCTCGATGGGAACCCACTTGCCCTGGAGACCGGTGAACTGCTCGGCTACGTGGAATGGCTGCGAGAGGAAACGCTGTACGCGGCGTGCACGTGCCACGGTGAGCTTGTCCTCCTCCGAGAGCTCCTCCATACCGAGGATGTTGATGATGTCCTGAAGCTCGTTGTAGCGCTGGAGAATCATCTTAACTCTCTGTGCGCACTCGTAATGCTCCTTGCCCACAACGTCTGGAGTAAGAATACGTGATGTGGAATCCAATGGATCCACGGCAGGGTAGATACCCAACGACGCAATCTTACGTGAGAGTACTGTGGTGGCGTCCAAGTGGCTGAATGTGGTGGCTGGAGCAGGGTCAGTCAAGTCGTCGGCAGGCACGTAGATAGCCTGAACCGAAGTGATGGAACCGTGCTTGGTGGAAGTGATACGCTCCTGCATAGCACCCATCTCGCTGGCAAGTGTAGGCTGATAACCTACTGCCGAAGGCATACGGCCAAGCAAAGCCGAAACCTCCGAACCCGCCTGAGTGAAACGGAAGATATTGTCGATGAAGAGGAGGATATCGTTACCCTTGCCGCCCTTGTTCTCACCGTCGCGGAAGTACTCGGCCACTGTAAGGCCCGAGAGTGCCACACGCGCACGTGCTCCTGGTGGCTCGTTCATCTGACCAAACACCATCGATACCTTGGAGTTCTCCACGGCCTTGTAGTCAACCTTGCTGAGGTCCCAGCCGCCTTCCTCCATACTCTTGAGGAATTCCTCGCCGTAGCTCATTACGCCCGACTCTATCATCTCTCGCAGAAGGTCGTTGCCCTCACGGGTACGCTCGCCCACGCCTGCGAATACCGAGAGACCGGAATAAGCCTTGGCGATATTGTTGATGAGCTCCTGGATGAGCACTGTCTTGCCCACACCGGCGCCGCCAAGAAGACCAATCTTACCTCCTTTCAGGTAAGGCTCGATCAGGTCGATTACCTTGATACCTGTGTAGAGAACCTCCTTGCTGGTTGCAAGTTCCTTATACTCAGGAGCCTCCCTGTGGATAGGGTAGCCGCCTTCCTTGCCTAATTCTGTAAGTCCGTCGATAGCCTTACCCACCACGTTCATCAAACGGCCCTTTATCTGGTTGCCTACAGGCATCAGGATAGGGCTTCCTGTTGGATAAACCTTAAGACCGCGGTACAAGCCATCTGTCGACTCCATAGAAATAGCGCGTATTGTGTGCTCGCCAATGTGCTGCTGACACTCGAGGATAATCTTCTCGCCATTGTCGCGGGTAAGCTCCATCGCATCCATAATGGCAGGCAGCTTACCGCCTGTCTTCTCGAAGCTTACGTCAACAACAGGTCCGATTACCTGTACTATTTCACCATAATTTTCTGCCATCGGAATATGTTTAAGTTATACTTTTTTCACTTCCCCAAACTTAAATAATTATTGTTAAGTTCGCAAATTTTTTTTAAGAAAAATTTAATGTAAAATTACAATTAATTGTTTATTAGCCTATTTCGGCCTTCGATTATTTTATTTGCAATTCTCTCATTTTATCAATACCTTTGCCTCCACGATTAAACACACAAAAAATGAAGAAACAAATCGCTGCCCAGTACGTATTCACCAACTGCGGCCAGCCCATACGCAACGGAGTTGTATCATACGATTCCGAGAACGGTCTGATTCTTGATATTCAGCCGCTTAGCCACGAGGTAGCTAATACCGAACATTACAATGGTGTGCTTGTGCCAGGCTTTGTGAACGCCCACTGCCACCTCGAGCTCTCCCACATGAAGGGCCTCATTCCACCGTGCGGCCATCTCATCGACTTCCTCCAGAGCATCTCGCATTATCAGGGGAGCCTCCAGTTCAGCCCCGAAAAATGTTTTTCAGCTGATGCCGAAATGTACAGCGCGGGCATCAATCTTGTGGGCGATATCTCCAACACCGCCGATTCCGCGCCCGTAAAGCGCCAGAGCCGAATCCGCTATCATAACTTTGTGGAGCTGATAGGCACCACACCCGAGCGCATAGCCCGCGATATCCAGCAATATAATAAGGTGTCGTCGGAGTTTTTGCAGCTAATGGCGAAAAATCCTACATGCGCCGCTCCCCATGCCCCTTATTCGGTGTCGCCAGATCTTTTCCTGACAATCAATAATATAAACTCCGCCAACAAATCTGTAATCTCCATCCACAACCAGGAGACCGAGGCCGAGAACGAACTCTATATTTCACATACGGGTTCGATAGCCGAGCGTTTCCCATTGGATCTCAGCCTGATACCTACCACTGGAAAACGCTCATTGGAGTCATACGTCCATCACCTGAAGGACTACGACAACGTGCTCCTTGTGCATAACACATTCTCGCGCCGTCAGGATTTCGAGATAGCATTATCTCAGCTGAAGCATCCATATTTCGTGCTCTGCCCCAAATCGAATCTCTATCTTGAGAATGCGTTGCCTGATATCGGCACAATGCTTGATATGAACCTCAACCTCTGCCTCGGCACCGATTCGCTGTCCAGCAACGATACTCTATCGATACTTGATGAGATGAAAGTTCTCCGCAAGAACTTCAGGCAATTATCGTTCGACAAACTTCTTCAGATGGCCACCATCAACGGAGCCCGAGCCCTCTCTCAGCAAGAGAATTTCGGACAACTGAAACCCGGCATCGCTCCCGGCCTCGTCCTCCTCGAGAACTTCGATTTCCAAGAAATGAATATCTGCGAGGAAACGATGGTAAGACGTGTTTGCTAATTACGAAATCCGAAATCCGAATTAGCGCTCTCTAATCTCCGCGCTTTAATCTTTAAACTTTACACTTTAAACTTTACACTTTCAAAAAATGTCCCTTCCCATTTCCGCCATAGTACCCGAAGTGATTGAGAAACTTCGTGACAATCAGTGTATTGTAATCACCGCGCCTCCAGGTACGGGAAAAAGTACGCTTTTGCCGATAGAGGTTTATAAGCGATACGTATCAGCTGCACCAAAATCCAAAATCCTGATGCTGGAGCCACGACGCCTGGCCGCGCGCTCCATCGCTTCCCGTATGTCCGATATGATGGGCGAGAAGGTGGGACAGACTGTGGGGTACCGTGTTAGGTTCGAGTCGGTGGTTTCAGCTGATACAAGAATCGAGGTGCTCACCGAGGGAATCCTGACACGTATGCTTCAGACCGACAACGAGTTGAAGGACGTATCAGTAATAATCTTCGACGAGTTTCACGAGCGCAGCCTAAATGCCGACTTGGCTTTGGCTTTGGTTCGCGAGTGTCAGCAAATCCTCCGTCCCGACCTGAAAATCGTGATAATGTCGGCCACCATCGATTGTGACAAGATTTCACAGATGCTCGATGCGCCTGTGATTTCGGCCGAGAGCAAGATGTACGATGTCGAGATCAGTTACGAGGGAAACGTGGACCCTCAGAATTGCGCAGAACTCACCGCCATTACCATAGCGCGAGTTTTAAGCAAACGTGAGGGCGATATCCTTGCGTTCCTGCCGGGCGAGGGCGATATCCTGAAATGCGAGGAACTCCTTCAGAAATCCATCGATCCCGAAATCCGCATCCATCCGCTCTACGGAATGCTTCCTATACACAAACAGGCCGAGGCGATTATGCCCGACAAACAGGGCCGTCGAAAAATTGTACTTGCCACTTCCATTGCTGAAACTTCACTTACGATACAAGGAGTCAAGATAGTAGTGGACAGCGGATTGTGCAAGATTCAGAAATATGATTCTGATACGGCTCTTTCAAGACTTGAAACCGTTAGAATCTCTATGGATATGGCCGACCAAAGGGCAGGACGCGCCGGCCGATTGAGCAACGGATATTGTTACCGACTTTGGAATAAGGGCGAGAATCAGTATATGCTTCCGAATCGCCGTCCCGAGATTGAGTACGCCGACCTCACGCAACTCGTTCTCGACCTTGCGCGCTGGGGCGAGAACAATCCCGAGAATCTTCAGTGGCTGACTCCGCCCGACAGGAAAAACGTGCTTCAGGCCCGAGACCTTCTTCAGAAACTCGACGCCCTCGACGACGACGGAAATATCACCAAGTCAGGAATTGAACTCAGCAAAATCCCGACTCATCCGCGAATTGCCAAGATGCTGATGGTTGCCAAGCTGAATGGCCTTTCCGCATTGGCCGCCGACATTGCCGCGATTCTCGATAACCGTGATCCGCTTCCAAAAGAGGAGAGTGTGGATTTCAATCTCAGAATCGAGTCTCTGCGCCGAAACCGTCGCGACAATCGTCACAATCCCGCTCTCGACAATATTGAGCGCAACGCCGTTCAGTACCGCAAAATGTTTGACTGCAAGGTGGATAACGAGCCGTTCGACTCGTACGATACGGGATTGCTCTTGGCGGAGGCCTTCCCTGAGCGCATAGCATCAGCCCGCCCTGGCAACAATGCCCGTTTCCTGATGACCAACGGAAATCTCGCAATGATGGATTACAAGGATCCTCTTGCCGGCGAGGCTTGGATTGCCATTGCATCGCTCAATGCGCGTGAGGGACTCGGAAAGATTTTCCTCGCATCTCCGCTCGATCCCAAGAGCCTTGCGCCGATGATAAAGACCCGTGACACAATTACTTGGAACACCAAGAAGGGTGGGGTAGTGGCCGTCTCGCAGTTGCGCCTCGGATGTATTGTGCTTCAAGAAAAGCCTTTGAAAAACGCCGACCCGGAACTCATTGAGGAGGCGATTTTGAACGCGATTGTCAAGGAGGGCGACGTGATTTTGGACTGGAACGATGATGTGCAGAATCTCCAAAACCGCATTCTCTCGCTCCGTAAATGGAATCCCGAACAGGAATGGCCTGATGTTTCAATCGCTACTTTAACTGCCACTTGCAAAGACTGGATAACTCCGTATCTTAGCAACGTGCGCACAACAGAGCAATTGAAGAAAATCGATCTTCTCGACGCCATAAAATACAGCCTCGATCCCGCTCTTCAGAATCAACTCGAAAAACTTGCGCCCACGCATATTCAGGTTCCGAGCGGAAGTCGCATTAAGTTGAAATACCTTCCCGACGGCTCGCAGCCCGTACTTGCTGTGCGCCTTCAGGAATGTTTTGGTCTGGAATCAACTCCCAAAATCAACAACGGCCGTAATTCTGTGCTAATGCATTTGCTCTCACCGGGATACAAGCCCGTACAGATTACGAGCGATCTTTCCTCGTTCTGGAAAGACGCCTACTTCGAGGTCCGCAAGGAACTGAAATCCCGCTACCCAAAGCACGTCTGGCCCGACGACCCAATAAACGAGGAGGCCGTGAGAGGCGTTAGGAGGAAATGAGGTCGTCGAGTGTCACTACTGATTGTATCTCGTTGGTATACTTGTTCTTTTCGAGGCCTTTGGTAGTGATAATGGTTATGTTTGTGCCGTTTTCGGGACGTGTCTCGCTCTCGAATTTCGACACGCGGTTCTCGATTTTCTCGTACTCATTTTTGTCTAATGTGTATTCATATTTTGAGTATTTGATCTCGCAGATGTTGGCAATTCCGTCTGCGCGGTCTATTACGAGGTCAATCTGTGCGCCCCTTCCGTTTGCCTCTTCTTTCTTTGTTCTCCACGAATAGGTTTGGGTTGCTATTGTGTCGAAATGTAGTGCTTTCTTTATTTGCTGAATATGAAGGAGGCAGACTTTCTCGAATGCGAGTCCGTACCAATTGTTTACTGTTGGCGTGTTGATATGGTGTGCCCAATAGTCAGGCTCCTGCATATTTCCGTCAACAAACGTTTGGAAGAAGTATATGAAACAGTCAAGCAACTGATAAATACCTCCGTTTTTTTGTATTTTATTGTTTTTGACTGTGAAATATCTTATGAAATCGCTGTTTACCAAGTTGTTGAGATATTCAGACAATGTTCTCCCCTCGATTTTCAGTTTGTCTGATATTTCCTTTCTTGTAAGTCCGCTTTGGTTTTGTGTTAAAACTTTTATTATTTTCAGATATGGGTCGGCTGAATTGAAAAGTGTCTTGAATAGTCTTTCGTATTCCCTCTGCAATGGGGCTCCCGCACCAAAGAACAGGCGGTCGATATTCTGTACAAGGCTTTCGTTCTCGTTAAGAAGGCTTAGATAGTAAGCCACGCCTCCCATTGTCATATATGTTTGCAGGATAGATAGGTTTGTCCACCTGAAATTCCGGCTTTCGAGATACTCTGCCACCTCGCCTAATGTAAATTGGTGGAGGTGCATTTCGTATGTTATCCTGTTGTGGAGTCCCGCCTTGGAGTCTATGATGTTTTCTATCATCCAGGATGTGGACGATCCGCATACTATTAGTTTGAAATTGTCGTAGAGTGAGGCCCAACTGTTCCAGAAATATCCCAATGCCTTTACGAACCCCGACCTTTGGAAGTCGAGGGAAGGTATCTCATCGAGAAATACTATGCAGGACTCGCCACTTTCCACTCTGGGCGTGAGGAACTTGCGCAATTCTCCAAATGCCTCAATCCAAGTTTTGGGGAATCGTTCCATTTTGTAGCCGTGGAAATCAAGTGCTTGCGTGAAGGCCTCGAATTGTTGTGCCGAGGTTCCTTCTATGATTCCTGACATAGAGAATGCCAGTTTGCCCCTGAACACTTGGTTTATTAGGTAAGTTTTTCCAACACGTCGGCGCCCGAAAATCGCAATGAATTCGGGTTTGTCTGATTCTGTGAGCCTTTGCAATTCTGCAATCTCCTTTTTGCGGCCTATAAGTTTCTGCATAGTTTAGTTGGATTATGTTTTCGCTCACAAAAATAAGAAAAAAAATCGAGTTTTACCCAAAAGTATGTGATTTTTTATGCTTTTGGGTAAAACTCATATCAGTTTTACCCAAAAGTATGTGATTTTTGATAGTTTTGGGTAAAACTGGAAGTTAGTTAGGTTAATTGTTTTCAAAAAAACAAGCGATACTTTATCCGTAAGTCCTAAAAAAACATAGTTACGGATGAAGTATCGCCGATAATATGCCGTAACTTACTTTTGAAATTACGTTATGGCAAAATATAAATTTATTATATGCCATAAATTACTTTTGAATTTGTGTTATGGCAATTTATTTTATTATATCTTTCAGCGTAATCTCTTTTTGTACTATCTGCGAATACTGATTGAGTTTAACGCCGTTGGTGGTTATCATTGTGAAGATTGGCGATTTGTGGGGTTTCGATTTGTTCATAAACATTTCGATGTTATAGTTCATCTTGTCGTAATATTTCTCGTTGAATACGTATTGGCTTTTGCTGTGCTTGATTTCGCAGATGTTTGCGAAACCGTCGGCACGGTCTATTACGAGGTCTATCTGGACACCCTCGCCGTCTCTTGGCTGATAGATCCACGAGAATACGTTTGTGATGATTCCCGAGATTCCGAGGATTTCCTTGATTTTCTTGATGTGGTTTAGACAGAGAATTTCGAAGGCGTATCCAAGCCAAGTGTTTACTTCGGGAGTGTTTATCGACAAGGTCCAATATTCCTCGTCGTTTATTTTCTTGTTTTTGATGAAGTTGAAATAGAAAAGCGTGTAGGGGTCTATCAACTGATACATTTTGTCGCGGCTGTCTTTGCCGTAAGAATAGTATGACCTGACAAACTCGCAAAGTTCAAGATTTTCAAGGACTTTGGTGAGACCTGATCCGGCTTCTTTGTCATATTTATTAGCAATTTCTTTTCTTGTAGATCCCTTCTTCTGTTCTGAGAGTATTTCAACTACTTTAATATAGTCGTCGCTGTTTTTGAAAAGCGAGGCATATAGATTGTCGAATTCATTCCTCATTATTCCCGTTTTCTTGAAGAAAAGGTTGTCGATGTTTTTGCTTAGAGGCAATTTCGACTCCATATAATCGAAATAGAATGGAATTCCTCCCATTATCATATAGCATTGCGCTATTCGCATATCATCGTAATTGAATTTTCTTGATTTGAAGTATTCCTTGCATTCATCTAATGTAAATGGCAAAACCTCAATTCTATAAGTGAGTCTATTATGTAGTCCTCCGTGGTTGTTTATCAATTTGTCTGTAATCCACGAAGCCGATGAACCACATACAATGAGTTTGATTTTGGATTGTGCTGAGGCCCAACTATTCCAAAAGGTTTCGAGTGCCTGAATGAAGTTTGATTTGGGTGTGTCGAGCCAAGGAAGTTCATCAATGAAGACAATTTTTGTCTCATTAGGATTCCTTGATAGAAGTTCTTCCAACAATTGAAAGGCTTCAAACCAATTGTTTGCTCTGCCGTCGATTCCATATTTTGCCAATGCGATATTGAACTGGAGTAAGTTTTCTTCAATTCCGCTGTTGGCAACTCCTGATGTGTAAAAAGCGAATTGGTTGTCAAAGAATTGTCTTATAAGAAAGGTTTTACCGACGCGACGTCGTCCATAGACGGCCACAAATTCAGACCTTTCTGAGTTTTTAATTCTGTTGAGGATTTTAATTTCCTCATTTCTAGCGACTAATTTCTTTTCCATAGCAAATTTTTTGTTTGCAAATATATAGAAATTTTTTAGTTATGGCAAATTATAATGTCTATAATTTGCCATAAGTCACTTTAAAAAACGTGTTACGGCAGATTATGATATGTTTTTTGTCCTATATTTCCCCATAACTCACTTTTGAAATGCTTTTATGGCGAATTATAAATTTATAATCTGCCATAACTCACTTTTAAAAACGTGTTATGGCGAATTATAATCTTATTTTGAAACTCTTTCTATCTTGCAGGTGTGGCGTTTGCCTTCTTCTCCGTCTTTGTTGTAGTTGATTCCAACGAGAAGGATGTCGCCTGTGTATTCCGAGATTTTGCCTGTGTATTGCTTTTTGTGGATCTGGCTTATGGCGGTCTCGGCGTCCTGGTTGAATTTTAGTTCAAGTATAAGTGCCGGACTGTCAACGTTCTTGCGGGGGATTAATACAATGTCGGCAAATCCCTTTCCCGTAGGCAGTTCGCGGTGCATTATATAATCGTTTTTCGCAAAATAGTATGCGAGGCTTAGCACGCACGAGAGCGAGTTTTCGTTGTTGTAAGACAGAATGCTAACCTCCTTGTCGTGAACTTTCTCGATACCTTGCGCCACGGCTTCCTCGTCGCCGTTGAGGGTGGCTTCCAGCAATTCCTCTGAATCGTAGAGCGCACGGTTTACCTCGGTCCAATCTGTGTTTTCTATGGCGTTGGTGATTTCGAGTTCCACCTCCTTGTTTGGAATGTAGCAACGCTGTTTCATTGGGTCGTATGCAAGGTATCCCAAGTGGATTAGCACGGTGAAAACGTCGTCCTTGGATCTCACGATCGACATATCGTTCTGGAATTTTGTGGTATTCACCCTGCAACGCTCGCCTGTCAGCATTTTGATGAAATCGTCTTTCAGTCCAAAGAAATTGCCTGATATGTAATGCGATACGTTGTCGAAAGAGCCGGTGTTCGCCCAAAAACTGGTGCATTGTTTGGCGTTGATAGCCTTTATTACAGAACTTGGATTGAACATTGAGGGCTCGTTTCCTATCTGGTAGCCGTCGTACCATTTCTCCATTTCGCTGTAATCCATATCGTATTTCTCGCACAATGCTTTAACTTCGTTCTTGGTGAAGCCGAAGTATTTGTCCATTTGCAGAGGTTGTATCATTGAGTATTCCTGGAAATTGTTAAGGGCCGACTCGGTCTTGGATTTCTTGATTGGAAGGATTCCTGTGAGATAGACTGCGGCGAATACACTTGTAGTGTTGCTGCCCTTGAACATTCTGCGAAGCCAATTCAGGTATGAGTCCATTATCACACTTCCTGCCTCGAATTCCCTGCATATTGCGTCCCACTCGTCGATTATCATAATGAATTTCTCGCCGATGTTTCGCGTTATCTTTATGAGAGTTTCCATAAGGTCGTCGTCCTCTGAGAATTTTGCGGCTTCAGGAAACATTTCAATGGCCTCTTTCTGAATGGCTTTCTGAATGTATGATACGATATTCTCGTCGTTCTTGTATCTTGTGGTGAAATCCGTAATGTCGAGTTTTATTACATTGAATTTGTTGATGAATTTCTCGTAATCCTCGTTCTTGCTGATTTCGAGTTTGTCGAATATTGAATGGGAATCGCAGGATTTGTCATAGTATGCGCACAGCATTCTGGCCGCCATTGATTTTCCAAAGCGGCGTAATCGTGTTACGCAACTGAACCTGTTTTCTGTGTTCAGCGTGTTGTTTACTACGCTTATCAGACCTGATTTATCAACATAGTATTTGTTTGTTGACTCTTCAAATTGTCTGTTTCCTATGTTTATATATGTTCCCATAATGTTTTGTTTTATAGATTAGAACTCCAACTTAAACTTGCCGTTTGCCTTCAGTTGTTCGTAGACTTCCTTGTTGAAGGTGTAGTATTTTGGGGTGCGGCCTATGTGGTGGCTTATTGTTGTGGTGGGGCTGATGGTCTCGGCCTCGGTGATTACGCCTACCTGAAGGATCTTCTTCATAAAGTTGCGGCGGTCGAAGGTTGTGTCAAGTATCGCTTCATATAATCTCTGCAAGTCGGGGATAGTGAACTCGTTGTCCATAAGGTTGAATCCAATTGGCTCGAAATGGATTTTCTCCTTGAGAGTCTGAAGCGCACGGTCGAGGATGTTCTTGTGGTCGAAGGCGAGGGCTGGCAATTCCTTGAGGTCGAACCACTGGGCCTCGCTGGCGTCGTCGCCGCCCTTTACGTTAGATTTCTTGATGAGCGAGTAATACGAAATGGAGATTACGCGCTCGCGTGGGTCGCGGTCTATCTCGGTGAATACTCCGAACTGGTCGATAACCTCGGGACACAGCGAAGTCTCCTCCTGGAGTTCGCGGCGGATACACTCGTCGGCGGTCTCGTCCATACGCAGGAAGCCACCGGGCAGCGCCCAGCAATCCTTGAATGGGTCAATGCCACGCTTTATTAATAGTATCTTGATGTTGTGGCCGTCGAAACCAAAAACGGCGCAGTCGGTTGCCACTGCGGGATGCGGATATTCGTAAGTAAATGACATTTTGTTTTGCTGTTAATGTTACGCAAAATAACAGCATTTAAATTTAATTTCCAAATTTTTCTTTTACAAAATAATTATAGTTACTTTTGCTAAACAAAAAATCCCGTTAATATGCCTATAAAAGATTGGAGCGAGGACGATAGACCACGCGAGAAACTTATGAATCAGGGGGCTGAGGCTTGCTCGGCTGCCGAACTTATTGCCATTCTCATTACGAACGGCTCCAGGAATAAATCCGCCGTGGAGCTGGGCGCCGATATTATGAAGAAGTTCGACAACAATCTCATCAATTTTGTCCGCGGCTCTCTTGATGATTATCAGGATGGTATCGAGGGCATCGGCCCAGCCAAGGCGTGCATCATAAAGGCCGCCGCCGAGCTTGGCCGCCGCATCGGATTGGCAAATGTGGGTGAGGACGTAATCATAAACACCACCGAGGCCGCCTACAGCCTTATGCGCGATCTGCGTCAGATTTCTCACGAGGAATTCTGGACAATCTACACAAACAACTCTGGAAAGCTGATACGCCGCTACAAGGTGGCTCAGGGTTCGGGAGGTAATGTTCCGGTTGATATAGCGAGGATTATCCGTCAGGCTATCAACGTGAACGCTACCAGGATAATTCTCTGCCACAATCATCCGGGAGGCAGTATGCGCCCATCCAACGAGGACATTCAACTTACCCGCGATATCCAGACCGTCTGCAAGTGCCTTAATATAAGTGTGATTGAGCATATAATAATAGCCGGCGACCATTATTATAGTTTTCTGGAAAACGATTTGCTGTGAATTATACGCGCACATCCGTGCATAAAGTACCGTACACGCACGTCCTCTGCGAGTATCTTTAAACTTTAAGCTTTAAACTTTCAACTTTTTCAAAGTTTTTTCGTATCTTTGCATCTTGTAATTTATAGTGTCAAGATTGTGGAAATTAGGGTATTGGACCATAGTGAGATAGATATGAGGAAGTGGGAGAGTTGCGTGGGCAATTCGCTCAATACCTGCATTTTTGCGCACTGCTGGTACCTTGATTCTTTGAGTTTCAGCTGGGAGGCTGTTGTGATGGGCGATTACGATGCTGTAATGCCGTATTTTGTGGATGACGGCAAGGCGTGTCTTAAGTTCGGCATAGCGTGGACCGGTATCTACTCCAAGGATTTGGTGGATGCCGATATCAGCAGGCTATTCATCAATGCCATCGACATGAGATACAAGAAGATAGATCTTGTTTTCGATAAGTATTTCGTGATGCCGGATGGGGATACAAAAGGTATATTTCAGCTGAAAAAAATATATCAGCTGGATACTGTGAATCCGCCCGAATCGTTTAAGACCGGCGACGGTTTTCTTGAGGTGCTCAGGCAGAAATATCCCAAGCATTACAAGGACGACATCAGGTTCCGGGAATACAATCCGAAAAACGTGCGTCTGCTGCCTTACGAGAATCTGATGGCGCTCGACCATAAGCTGAATGTGCGACACGCCCTGAAGCTGAGGACTCTCACCGAAAGGGCCGTGGTGAAAAAGTTTGGATACTATATGGAGATCTCGCTGGGCGACAACAAGCTGCACGGCGCGATACTGGTGACATTCTGCGACAGCTACATTTTTGTGCCGTTTATGAAATGCCGCAAGATTCATAAATCGTTTGCGCAGTATACCATGCTGCTCGATTTTGTGATGAGGCATTTTGCATACAGACCCGGAATCCTGGTGATGGATGTTTCTCGGCTCGGCATCAGCTGTGATGTGCTCGACAATCTGGGCGCCGAATCTTTCACCACCATCAGCTACAAGGCCAATATGATGGTGAAGCTGCGCAAATTGCTGCGGATTTGAGTTTTAATGCGAAATTATTAATATATGAAAATTCTATCATACAATCTCAACGGCATACGTGCCGCTGTTACCAAAGGTCTATACGATTGGCTCAAAAAAGAGGCTCCCGATATACTCTGTATTCAGGAGACCAAGGCCCAGCCTGAGCAGATTGATGAGGTGGAGTTCAAGCGTCTGGGATATCATTGTTATTGGTTTTCAGCTGAAAAGAAAGGATATTCGGGAACCGGAATCGTAACCAGGATAGAGCCCAGGCATGTGGAATACGGCATGGGCATCGATAAATACGACGAGGAAGGCCGTGTGATACGTGCCGACTTCGATGATTTTTCTGTAATCTCTGTATACCATCCATCGGGCACAAGCGGCGATGAGCGTCAGGCGTTCAAGATGACCTGGCTCGAGGACTTTTCGGCTTATGTTCAGGAACTCAGGAAAACCCATCCGCGCCTTATCGTGAATGGCGATTTCAATATATGCCGTCTCTGGATAGATATCAACAAGCCTGAGAAGCACGAGGAGGTTTCGGGATTTTTGCCCGAGGAGCGTGAGTGGTTCAAGAGGTTTGTGGAGCTCGGCTGGGTGGACAGCTTCCGCGAATTCTCGCAGGAGGATAAGCAGTATTCGTGGTGGAGCTACCGCGGCGGTGCGTATCAGAAAAACCTCGGCTGGCGTATCGACTACAATATGGTGACCGAGAATCTTAAGGGTGAGCTGAAGGGCGCTTTTATTCGTCCAGAGCTCCGGTACAGCGACCATTGCCCTGTGGGCATCGAAATTTTTTGATTATGATAGGAACAGTAATAAAATCGACAGGAAGCAATTATCTTGTGGATTGCGGAGATAATAAGGTGATAGACTGCAAGATACGCGGTAAGATACGTCTGGCCGGAATCAGAACCACAAATCCCGTTTCGGTGGGCGATGTGGTGGATTTTGATATGGAGCCGGCCGGCGATGTTGGCGTTATCACCAGGATTCACGACCGCAGAAACTACATTATACGCAAGGCCACCAACCTGAGCAAGGAGTCGCATATCATTGCAGCTAATATGGACCAGTGTCTGCTCGTTACCACGCTGATAATGCCCGAGACTCCGCTGGAGTTTGTGGACAGATTCCTGGTGACTGCCGAGGCGTACAAAGTGCCGGCCGTTATAGTGTTCAACAAATGTGACCTTTACGTGGAGGGAGCTGAAGAGGTGCTTCAGGAGACTATGGAGATCTACGAGAGCATCGGATACAGGTGTCTGGCAGTATCGTCGGTTACCGGCGAGGGCATCGACGAGCTCCGTGAGATTCTCCGCGACAAGACAACGCTTCTCTCGGGAAACTCGGGAACGGGAAAGTCCACGCTGATAAACACCGTGAATCCGGGTCTCAACCTCCGGACGGGCGAGATATCTATGTCGACATTAGCTGGCAAACACACCACAACCTTTGCCGAGATGTTCAATCTTGATTTTGGCGGACGCATCATAGATACTCCCGGCATCAGGGGATTCGGCATTGTGAGGATGAGCCCCGAGGACGTGGCCCACAACTTCCCGGAGATCTTTGAGAGGCTGAGCGGATGCCGTTTCTACAACTGCACCCACACCCACGAGCCCGGATGCGCGGTAAAGGAGGCCGTGGAAAACGGCGAGATCTGTCCGTCGCGCTATCACAGCTATCTCTCCATCATCAGCGACGAGGAGGAGGGTGGCAAATACAGAACCAAAACACACTGATATACAATGAGAATTCTAAAACTTTTGATACTGATGCTTCTTGCATCGGCCACGGCGCAGGGTCAGAGGTATTTCCAGCCATTGGGCAGGATGTATGATCTGGATATGCAGCACAACATGCTGAAAGATTCGTCGATGAGTTTTTCGGCCATGAAGCCGGTGCTGATGCCCTCGTATGCGCCGCTTGCCGAGCCCAAGGACAATCTGCCTTTCGGCAAATGGATGAAGAAGCATTTCCTGGACGATGATTTCCTCCATTTCACCAGCGATGAATATTCGATTACCATAAATCCGATTTTCGATTTTCAGCGCACTTACGACCGCGACATCAAGCACGACGAGAAGATCTACTTCCTGAATACCCGCGGCTACGATATCTACGGACGTCTGGGCAAGCGGATATATTTCAAGAGCGAGTTTTATGAGAACCAGGCGCGCTATCCGCGATACGAGGACAGCATCATCAATGTGATGAAAGGCATTCCGGGTCAGGGTTTCGCCAAGTCGTTTAAGGGCAACAGCGGCGATAAGTCCGGCAAGGACTGGGGAATTATCTTTGGCGCGCTGTCGGTGGATATCAACAAGAACATGAAGGTGACTCTCGGCAACGGAAAGAATTTCGTGGGATCGGGTTACAGGTCGGTGGTGCTCAGCGATGTTAGCTTCAGCTACCCCTACATCCGCACCGACCTCAATTTCGGCAACTTCTATTATTATGTGCTGTGGGCATACATGCAGAGCGACAGCTGGCTGTATTTTACACGCGGCGATTCGCATTACAAGTACGCGAGCTATCATGTGGCCGGATGGAAGCCAAACCCGAAACTCGAGCTCTCTATTATAGAAGGTGTGATGTGGGACAATACCGACAAGGACGGTCTCTACAAGTATTCCAAGCCAAACGCGCAGATGTTTGTCCCCGTGATGCTGTTGCCTATGGCCATCAACGGGTTCAATGCAGAAAACCGTGTGCAGATAGGCTACGATGTCAACTATTCGCCAATCCACAACCTTAAGTTCTATCACCAGTACAACTATCAGGGCAAGCAGCAGGACGGATGTGGCGACGACTCGTATCTTGGAATGCAGGTGGGCGTTCATTGGTTCGATATATTGTTTGGCGCAGTGCCGGGCCTCAAGTCACATTTCCAGTTTGAGTACGACCATTCCAACATAGCGGATGGCAAGTCGTCGTCAGACTTCTGGAACTACGGATATCCAACCACAACACTCAACGTGGTCAAGAACTTGAACAACGAGATTGTTTTGGCAGGCGAGCTGATGTACAAGCATTTCGGCATCGACTACATGTATCATCAGAACGACTGGTGCAAGCGCAATACTGTACATTTCCGCTACTTCTTCAATACCAAGACCAAGTGGAATCTGTACGTAACACTCCAGAACCGCAATGCTGATATCGACTGGCAGCACTCTTACCACAACAGGTTTGTGCAGATAGGTTTGCAGATTTCTCCATTGCAGAACTTCTATTTCGACTTTTAACTAAGTGGGAGAAGTGATTGAAATGTTGAAGTGATTGATGCTTCAGCACTTCAACCACTTCAACACTTCAACATTTATATTAAATGGAAAAGCTTAAGTTTCTGGTTATAAGGTTCAGCTCCATAGGCGATATAGTGCTTACAACTCCGGTTTTGCGTCTCATCAAGGCCAAGTATCCTGATAGCGAGCTGCATTTCGTTACCAAGAGCAAGATGAAGGCCGTGGTGGAGCACAATCCGCATATCGACCATCTCCATCTTCTCGGCGACAGCTTCAAGGATCTGAAGCTGGAGCTCAGCGGCATAGTCTTCGATTACGTGATAGACCTCCACAGCAATCTCCGCAGCCGCAGATTGTGCATGAATGTAAGGGTAAAATCTTTCCGCAACATATTCCATCTTGATAAGCTCAATTTCAGGAAGTTCCTGTATACTACATTCAAGATGCAGTGTATGCCCGATGTCCATATCACCGACAGGGAGGTGGATACGCTCAAGAAGCTGGGCATCACCAACGATAACGCGGGACTCGAATATTACGTATCAGCTGCCGACGAAACCAAGGCCAATGAGCTTACAGCTGATATCAGGGATGGATACGTGGCATTCGTGATAGGCGCCACATACTATACCAAGCGTATGCCGGCCCAGCTGATAGCGAGTATAGCTGATAGGCTGAACCGTCCCGTGGTTCTGGTGGGTGGACCCGGAGATGCCGAGGCCGCACAAGTGATTGAGAGCGAGTGCTCCAGCAATAAGATATTGAACCTCTGCTCCAAGCTTCCGCTCAATGTGAGCGCCTCCATCGTAAAACACGCCTCTCTGGTGATAGCACACGATACGGGACTCATGCACATAGCCGCCGCGTTCAAGAAGGATATCATCACCATCTGGGGCAACACCACACCCGAACTCGGCATGTATGCCTGCGAGCCGGGCAGCGGAAGCCGTGATTTTCAGGTGCTTGGCCTCAAGTGCCGTCCATGCAGCAAGCTCGGCGGCCGCAAGTGTCCAAAGGGGCATTTCAGGTGCATGATGGATCAGGATGTGGAGCTGATAGCAGACTACGCCAACAAGGTTTTAACTAAGGAATAAATATAACTGACTATGATAAAGAGATTTTCTGAGTTTGTAGCTAAGTACTTCAACCATTTTGAGACGCTGTTTGTACTGAGCCTTACAGCGTCGCTGTTTATGATGTATCTGGAGTTTTCGAAGGCCATATACGGAGTCTGGGTCTCGCTCGGACTATTAGCTCTGCTGTATTTCGTGATGCAGCTCCGCAAGTTCGAGACCAAGGTGGCCGGTATCAGAATCGTGATGCGCCGGGTGGTGTATCTGTCTTACACATTCAGCACACTGGCGTTTATGTCGGCGTTGACTTTTGACGATACCGTAGATACCAAGTCGCTCTCCATATTCTCGCTCTGCCTTCTGGGAGTATCTATAGTATTGCTTTTGCTCAGGAGGTTCAAGATGAACGAGAAACAGGAATTTTTCTCCAATATGCTTAGATGCATAGTGTTTGGAGTTTTGCAGGTATGGCTGCTGATGATGTTCAGCCACTAATGTTTACTGATTAATTATTGATACGATGATAGAAGTAATGAGCCCGGTAGGAAGTTTCGAGACTCTCGCTACCGCCATACAGGCCGGCGCCCAGTCGGTATATTTCGGCCTTGGAGTCCTCAACATGAGAGCCAAGAGCACAGTGAATTTCACCGAGGACGACCTCGCCACCATAGTAGCCACCTGCAAGGAGCACGGTGTGAAATCGTACCTCGCCGTAAATACGGTGATGTTCGATAACGACATTCCCGCAATGCACCGCCTTGTAGACCTGGCCAAGATTCACGGAGTATCGGCCATCATAGCATCCGATGCGTCGGTGCTGCAGTATGCGCTTGATCAGGGAGTTGAGATTCATGCATCCACTCAGCTGAATATCACCAATATAGATGCCGTAAAATTCTACGCCAGATACTGCGACGTGGTGGTATTGGCGCGCGAATGCAGTCTCGACAAGGTCCGCTACATCCATGAGCAGATCATAGCGCAGGACATCCGCGGTCCCAAGGGCGGACTCGTAAGGATAGAGATGTTTGTGCACGGCGCATTGTGCATGGCCACATCGGGCAAGTGCTACCTCTCGCTCCACGAGATGAACCACTCGGCCAACCGTGGAGCCTGTCTCCAGATCTGCCGTCGTGGCTACGAGGTCACCGACCTGGAATCCGGTGACAAGCTCGTGATAGAGAACGAGTACATCATGTCGCCCAAGGACCTCTGCACCATAGAGTTCCTCGACGAATTGCTCGACGCTGGAGTAGAAGTGCTCAAGATCGAGGGCCGTGCGCGTCCGCCTGAGTACGTTAAACTTACCACACAGATATACACCAACGCCGTAAGCGAGATTCAGGCCGGCACCTACAGCAAGGAAAAGGCCAGGGCATGGAAGGAGAAATTGTCGGAGGTTTTCAACCGCGGATTCTGGAACGGATATTATCTTGGACAGCGTCTCGGCGAGTGGACCGATACCCACGGTAGCAAGGCCAAGTATCACAAGGAGTTTGTGGGCACCGTCAACAACTTCTTCTCGAAGATTTCCGTTGCCGAGGTTTACCTCAATTCCGGCAAGCTCTCTGTGGGAGATACCGTATATATTATAGGTCAGACCAGCGGAACCGTCGAATTCCAGATCAATGAAATCCGCTACGACCTTAAACCCGTGGAGACAGCCTATAAGGGTCAGGTGATCTCGCTTCCTGTTCCCGAGCACGTCCGCCGCGGCGACAAGATTTATTTGCGGGCGCTTAATTAATTACGGATTTCGTAATTATAAAATTTTTTTCACGCCGTCTGATACTGGTTCGTTGATTTTACGCGTTGTACCCCGCCTGACTTTCACCTTACATTCGTTTAGGCATGCGTATCCCGGACTAAGTCAGACGGCTTTTTTATGTATTTTTAATACTTGTTATAATAAATCCTAAATCGGCTTTGGGCTATTGTTTTGTATTTTTTCTCTTCTTATATTTGCCATATCAAAAAAACTTAAACAACTAATTAATCTTACACTATGAAGAAGTATTTAAAAATCCTGATTCTGGGTTTTGTGGGAGTTCTGTTTTCCCAAGAATCCTTTGCCCAATGGTTTGTGACTGGCGAATTCGATCTGTCGTCGCAAAACGATTACTCCACCGATACTGTAACCTCTCCTGACTACAAGACCCGTGAGCGTTCCTTCCATCTGGAGGGTGGATATTATTTCAACGACCGTTTCGCACTTGGCGCGGGCATTGGCATGGGTTATCGTAGTACCGAGGATTTTCGGCCTGAACATAAATTTTCCAGCGAACGCACAAGCCAGCTTTATCTTTTTCTCCGCTATGATTTTCTGCATAACGACAAGATTCAGTTGGGCGCTAAAACCGAACTTGGCATCAACAACGATATTCCCGATATTGCATACCGCGTTGTTGTACGTCCTGTGTTGAACTATAAGTTTAATGATCATTGGGCGGCCACCACTTCGTTCGGCAGTATAGGCTATACATACAGCAAAAAAGAAGACTCGGAATCTTCGTATAGATCCCACCGTTGGAATACCAGTCTGCTGTTCTCCAACATCTCGTTGGGAGTGGTCTACACATTTTGACAAATATTGTTTTTATTAACCATCAAATAAACAAACACTATGAAAAAGTATTTCAAGATTTTTACTGTATTAATTGTCGCCTTGCTTGTATCGCATTCAGCTGATGCCCAGTGGTATATGACAGGCAGCGCAAACATCTCTCATGGCTATCGTACACAGAGTTATTACTATTCCAATACCGACACCTCTTATATTAGAGAAGTTCGTTTTAAATCGCACCAATGGACTCTGCGTCCCGAGGTCGGCTATTACCTGAACCCAAACATGGCCGTTGGCTGTGGTTTGGTTTTTCTGGCCAGCAGAAACAAAACCTCGGGCAACGGCGGCTACGATGAGCGGCTTTCCAAGATCTACAACCTGGGGCTTAGCCCATATTTCCGTTGGAATTTTGTAACCACAGAGCATCTGTCTGTCGGCCTTAGAACCATGGCTTCGGTTATCTGGGAGCATCCTGGGCAAGAAGAAGACTATAAGTCAAACAATGTGAAAATGGATCTTTCGTTGGAGCCTGTGCTCAATTACAAGTTCAATGAGCATTGGGGCGCATTGGTTTATTTCGGAAGTATCGACCTGACGCACATCATGTACAAGACTTCTTATACAGTCCACAACAACGTTGACGGCAGCGAAAGATATAACGAAAACAAGTATCATACCAATGGTTTTAATGCCAACCTGTCTCTGGAGAACTGGTGCCTGGGCGTGGTATACACCTTTTAATATAGAGAAAACCAAAAATTTTATATAAAGCTACATCAAATAAATAATTAGAATTACAAGAAGTAGGCCTGGCTCTCCGTGGTGGATGAGTCAGGCCTTTTTTTTTCGCAGCTGATGGCGTGTTTCCCTTATCCCTCAAATTTGGTGAGCTCCTCGTTCACATCCACGGCGGCCACATTGTGACTGTCTACTCTTGTGAATGGAGATGGCTTCTTGCTGTATTCTATGAAGTCCTGGAGATCCTTCTCCTCGCCCTGTGCCACTATAGTTACCGAGTTGTCCTGATTGCTGGTGTAAGTGCCCACAATGTTGAGCTCCTGTGCCGCAATCACCATGTTGCTGTGGTAGCCTACCTGCTTCAGTCGGCCCGACACCTTAATTGTTACTGCTTTTATCATGTTTATTACGTTTATTTAGGTTTTATAATGTGATAATTCTTAATCTCTTTTGTCAGCTGCTTCTCGTTGTGGAGAGGCAGCATCTGGTTCACCTTCTTATGGAACGCCGCCGAATGGTTCATGTGCACCGTGTGGGCCAGCTCGTGCAGCAGTACCAGGTCTATCAGCTCGTATGGCAATATCATCACAAAACACGATATCCTGATATCCTTGTGGTTGCTGCAGCATCCCCATTTGGACGTAGTTGATGTTATGGACATCGACTTGTAGGTCAGTCCGTTTGCCGTGGCCAGCTCTTGCAGGCGTTTAGGCAGATATTCCTCCGATTCGCTCTTCAGCGCCGTTACTATGGCCTTGTATGCCGCCTTCTGAACTTCGGTACTGCAAATATCTAAAGTTTTTGGGTATTTTACCAAAATTAATTTGCCCGAAAATTCAACTTTTATGCAGTTTTTTTCGTGGCATCTGAATTCAAGCTCATGCTTTTTGCTCTTGAATACTGTAATATAGGGTTTTGCAGGCTCTGGTTTCTGCTGCATTTTTTTTACTGATTTCAGTATCCAGTCGGCGCACTGCTCCACAAATTTGCCCACCTTTATCTTGGATGTGCGCGGCGGACAGGTGATGGTGATGGAGCAGTCGCGGTGCACTATCACCTTGAGGTCCTTGGAATTACGGAACTCCTTTACGTTTATGCGCAGGTCGCCGTAGGTTATTATGTATCGTTTCAGCTGATATATTGTTGCCATTTGGTATTTTAATGTTTTTTTTGTTTTTGCAAATGTAATCTATTTTTTTTATTATGAATATTATTTGTACTTTTGCATTCTACAAATATACGAAAAAGTTTAATATAAAAAACCAAAATAAATGGAAACAGCGGTAAAAATAGCCCAGCTTCTGGTGAGCCTCAGCCTTCTGGTGATATGCCACGAGTTTGGACACTTCATTTTTGCGAAAATTTTCAAGACCAAGGTCGAGAAGTTCTACCTCTTCTTCGATCCCTGGTTCAGCCTCTTCAAGTTCAAGAAGGGCGATACCGAATACGGCATTGGATGGCTTCCCCTTGGCGGCTACGTCAAGATAGCCGGCATGATAGATGAGAGCATGGACACCGAGCAGCTCAAGAAGGACCCCGAGCCATGGGAGTTCCGCAGCAAGCCGGCATGGCAGCGCCTTATCATAATGCTGGCCGGAGTCATAGTAAATGTAATAGTGGCAATGCTGATATATGCCATGATGGCATTCCACTGGGGCACATCGTATCTGCCTACCGACAATCTCAAGTACGGTATAGCAGTCGACAGCCTCGGATATTCGCTGGGCCTGCGCGACGGCGACCAGATAAAACTCGTAAACGGCGAGAAGGTGGCCGACTTCAACAAGGTGGTAGTAAACCTTCTGCTCAACGACCCCAAGACTCTCACTGTTAACCGTAACGGCATCGATACAGTAATCACCATGGACAATGCCGACGTATCTAAAATGATATCAGCCCAGGCACCTTTCATGCAGCCCCGCATACCTTTTGTGGTGGATGATTTTCCTCAGGGCGTGGAGTCTGCCGCCAGGAATGCCGGCATCCTGCCGGGCGACGAGGTGATAATGGCCAACGGCGAGGATTGCCGCTACGTGCACAAGGTTCGTGGTTTCCTTTCAGCTAATGGCGGCAAGGATGCAACCCTCACAGTGCTCCGTGGCTCCGATACCGTAAACATCGCCATCAGGATTCCTGAATCTGGACTCATTCAGGTTCAGTACAAGGGCATGGATTCGTATCTGGAGTTCGCTACCGAGGAGTACGGATTCTTCGAGTCGTTCCCGGTGGGTATTTCGCGCGGTATCGATAAGACCGTGGAATATTGCAAGCAGTGGAAGCTGATATTCAATCCAGATACCGAGGCATACAAGAGCGTGGGCAGTTTCATCACCATGACCAAGATTTTCCCCGGCACATGGGACTGGTACTCGTTCTGGAGCCTTACAGCTCTGTTCTCTATAATGCTGGCCGTTGTTAATGTGATTCCTATTCCGGGTCTCGACGGCGGACACGCGCTCTTCACCCTGGTGGAGATTATCACCGGCAAGGCTCCGAGCGAGAAATTCCTGGAGCGCGCTCAGATGGTGGGTATGATAATCCTTCTGCTGATAATGGCCTTGGCCATCGGCAACGATTTCATACGTCACGTATTCAACTAAAATATTGAATTCATTTTTAGACTTTTCCATGTTTCGGTCTGTATTATAGGAAATATATCAGCTGAAATGAAAAGCCTGAACAAAAATTCTTACAACATGAAAAGATTTTATACAGCTCTAATGATAGCCTCGGTGATGGCACTGGTGCAGTCCTGCGGCTCCGGCGATGGATCGTATGTAATGATGCCCGAGAGCAGCGGACGCAGCGGCGAGGTTCTCCTCGTGATGCCTCAGCAGATGTACGACGGCGAGATAGGCGATACCGTGGTAAAGTGGCTCCGTCAGGAATACCTGGTGCTCAATCAGTACGAGCCCACTCTCAAGGTGGTGCACATTAAGCCGTCGGCCTTCAACGAGCTGTTCCGCAAGACCCGAAACATCATTGTGGTGGATGTGAATCCGGAGAGCCAGCGCACCGAGTTCCGTGTGGAATCCGATAAGCATGCGCGTCCTCAGATATACGTAACCCTGAAGGCGCCCAACGACTCTTTGCTCCTGAAGTCCTGGTATAATGTGGAAAACTACGTGCTCGATACCATAGTAACGGCCGAGAAGATGAGATACCTCTACGGATTCAAGAAGTACCGCAGCTCTCAGTCGGAGCAGAAACTCCGCGACAATCACCATGTGAATATGGTGGTGCCTTCCAGCGGATTCAATCTGGATGTAGACCACGAGAACTTTGTATGGATAAGCAAGGAGACCCAGATATCGAGTCAGGGAATCTTCATATTCGATTTCCCGTACAACGGTCCTAATGATTTCGACATGCAGAATATGGTTCGCCGTATCGACTCGGTGCTGATGCTGAATGTGCCGGGTCCCGCCGCGGGTTCCTACATGGCCATCGAGAAGAAACTTCCTCCTATCGTAAGTCAGCATTCGCGTGGCGGAGCCTACATGCTCGAGATCCGGGGTCTTTGGGAGACCGAAGGCGATTTTATGGGTGGCCCGTTTGTGTCGCAGTCTATTGTGGATACTGTTAATAACCGGATGGTGACAGCCATGGCTTACGTATTCGGCGGCAAGAACGACAAGAAGAAACTTCTCTGGCCTCTCGAGGCTGTGCTCTCCACATTCAGCATCAACTACGACAAGCCATTGGAATTGCCCAAACAAGACTAATCATGCATAAGATAAGACTTACCAAGCATTTCACATTCGAATCGGCCCACGCCCTCTACAATTACGACGGCAAGTGCAGCAATCTCCACGGCCACAGCTATCACTTCTACGTTACGGTGATAGGCTATCCCGAGCAGGACGAAAACTCGCCCAAGTGCGGCATGGTGATGGATTTCGGCCTGCTGAAACGCATTGTCAACGAGGAGATTGTGGATAAGTTCGATCACTCGGTGGTGCTCAACGAAAAACACGTATTAGCTGCCCAAACCCTCTCTATGCCAATGTTCGGCAATGTGATAAGGCTGCCATTCCAGCCCACGTGCGAGAATATGCTCCAGTATTTTGCCGGGCGTATCAGCTCCCGTCTTCCAGAGGGTGTGCAGCTAATGGCGCTAAAACTATACGAGACCGCCGACTCGTACGCCGAATGGTGCGCGGAGGATTGATGTCTGTGCGTTGTCGTGATTAATTAATTGATTAATCAGACGCACGGCTGTGCGTCTCTACGAGTTCTTTAAACTTTAAGCTTTAAACTTTAAACTTTAAACTTTAAGCTTTAAACTTTACACTTTAAACTTTAAACTAAACCCAGCCATGCCCAAGACCCTTTTTCTGATAGATGCCTACGCCATGATATACAAGGCGTATTACGCATTCATATCCAATCCCATGATGAACAGCAAGGGCGAGAGCACATCGGCCGCCTTTGGATTCGTGAACTCTCTTCAGGATATCATCAAGAAGGAGAACCCATCGCACATAGCCGTGGTGTTCGATCCTCCGTATCCTACATTCCGCAACGAGATGTCGCCTGAATACAAAGCCCAGCGTCCGCCAACTCCCGAAGGCATAAAGACTTGTCTGCCCTATATTCGACAGATACTTGAGGCCTGGGGCATTCATCAGGTGGAGGTGCCGAAATACGAGGCCGACGACACCATCGGTACACTTGCCTGCAAGGCCGCCGGTGAAGGGTTCGCCGTTTACATGGTAACTCCCGACAAGGACTACAAGCAGCTGCTGAAAGGCGACAGCATCATGCTCTACCGTCCCAAGAAGGGCGCGGGCTACGATATCATCAAGGAGGCCGATTTTGTGGCCGAGTCAGGTCTGGAAAATCCATCGCAGTTTATCGACATACTCGCTCTCTGGGGCGACGCCGCCGACAACGTGAAGGGCGTTACAGGAATAGGCGAAAAGACAGCATACAAGCTGATATCGCTATACAAGAGCATGGAGGGCATTTATGAGAACATCGACAAGCTGAAGGGCAAGCAGAAGGAGAACTTCATCAACGACCGCGAGACCGCTATCCTCGCCAAGAAACTCGTGACCATAGCCACCGACGCGCCTGTGGATTTTGTGGCCGACGATTTTGTGCAGAAACCCATCAACGAGACCGAGCTGCGCAAGATATTCCAGCATCTGGAATTCAGGAACCTGGCCGACAGAATCATCGGCAAAAAAGACAACACGCTCGATTTTGGCGCGGGCACATTGTTCTCTCAGCTTTCTGACAGTCAGCCTGCTCCCGAACCAGTGGTAGAGCTCGCCACGGTAAAGAACACTCCACACGAATACATCCTTGTGGATGATGATGCCAAGTTGCAGAGCCTCGCAGCCAATTTGCAGAACCTTAGCGAGTTCTGTTTCGATACCGAAACCACAGGTTTAACAGTCAGGGACAACAAACTTGTGGGAATGTCGTTCTCGTGGGAGGCCCACAAGGCTTATTACATACCTTTCGATGCAGCTGATGGCGATTCTGTTGCCGCCAAGCTCGCCATCCTGAAGCCCGCCATGGAAAACGGGAATATCTGCAAGATAGGCCAGAACATCAAGTTCGATATCCTGGTGCTCCGTCAGTACGGCGTAATGGTGAGGGGCGAGCTTTTCGATACCATGGTGGCGCATTACCTGCTGCAGCCCGAGCAGCGTCACAATATGGATTACCTCTCGGAAGTTTACCTGAAATACACTCCCGTGCACATAGAGGAGCTGATAGGGGAGAAGGGCAAGCAGATATCCATGAGCGAGGTGCCTGTGGCCCAGATCACCGAATACGCCGCCGAGGATGCCGACGTTACATGGCAGCTTTATATTCAGCTGAAGGCGCTTCTCGATGAGGCCGGCATGACCAAACTGGCCCGCGAGATAGAGATGCCGCTTATTTATGTATTAGCTGATATGGAATATACTGGAGTCTGCATCGATTCGGCATTCCTATCAGAATACACCAATCAGCTGAACGCCGAGGCCAGCGCCAAGAAGGCCGAGGTTTACAGTTATGTGCCTGATAGAGAATTTAATCTGGCCTCTCCAAAGCAGCTCGGCGAGATTCTATTTGAGCATCTCAAGATAGACGACAAGCCCAAGGTCACCAAGACGGGCCAGTATTCCACCAGCGAGGACGAGCTCCTGAAATACAAGGACAAGCATCCTATAATAAACGCCATACTCGACTACCGCGGTCTCGTGAAACTGGTATCCACATACACCGAGGCGCTTCCTCAGCTCGTGAATCCCAAGACGGGGCGCATACACACAAGCTTCAATCAGACCGTGACCGCCACGGGCCGACTCTCGAGCACAAATCCCAATATCCAGAATATTCCTATCCGCACGCCAGAGGGCAAGAAGGTGAGGGCCGCATTTATACCGTCATCAGCTGATAACATGATTTTCGCAGCCGACTACTCGCAGGTGGAGCTCCGTGTGATGGCCCACATGAGCGGCGACGAGAATATGATATCAGCTTTCCAAAACGACGAGGACATCCACCGAAGCACTGCCGCCAGGATTTTCGGTGTGGAGCCTGATGCCGTTACCCGTGAGCAGAGGTCGAGGGCCAAGAGCGCCAATTTCGGAATCATCTACGGAATATCGGCGTTTGGCCTGTCGCAGGATACTGGAATGTCGCGCGCCGAGGCCAAGGAGGTGATAGACAACTATTTCGCCACTTATCCAGGCATACGCAACTACATAGATTCCACCATTGCGGGATGCCAGCAGAATCATTACGTATCCACAATGTTTGGCCACCGCCGCGAGATCAAGGACCAGGACATCAACTCACGGAACTTCAGCGTGAAATCCGCCGCTGAGCGTCTGGCTGTTAATACACCCGTGCAGGGCAGCGCCGCCGAGATTATCAAGATAGCAATGATAAATATCCACAACGAGTTTGAACGCCATCAGCTGAAATCCAAACTCCTGATCCAGGTACACGACGAGTTGGTGTTTGATGTTTTCCCCGACGAGAAGGATGCCGTTGAGCAAATAGTTGTATCACAGATGGAAAACGCCGCGCAGTTGAAGGTGCGGTTGAAAGTGGAGGGCAAGTTTGCCAAAAACTGGCTGGATGCCCACTAGTTTTTATCTTTCTGAAAAATTATTTGTTTTTTGGGAAAAATATTTATCTTTGGACAGAAAATTATTAAACTATATACAAATATGAAAATTACAGTAATCGGCTGTGGCAACTTGGGTTTCTCCATTGCCAAGGGCCTTGCCAACAAGCAGAAAGAATACGGACTCGATATTACCGCCACAGATCCGGTATGCGATCTCGAGGCCATCCGTGCCGTAGGTATCAACGCCACACGCGATAATATTGCGGCCGTAAAGGAGGCCGACGTTATATTCCTTTGCGTAAAGCCATGGATTGCCAAGGACGTAATCGAGGAGATTACACCCGCACTCAGCAACAAGCAGACATTGGTATCGCCAGTGGCCGGTCTCAGCATCGACCAGATAAAGGGCTACTGCTACAAGAAGGTATCTGTATTCCGCATTATGCCAAACATCGCCGCCAGCATCAATCAGTCAACCACTTGCGTGGCCTATGACGCTGAGGACGAGGTAGTGGCTCCAGTGCTCAATATGCTCGGCTGCCTGGGCAAGGTAATAGAGATTGACGAGAGCCGCATCAATGCCGCAACAATTCTCACAGGATCGGGCATTGCATTCGTGCTCAGATTTATGCGCGCAATGGTGGAGGGCGGTATCGAGATAGGTTTCCCATCGGCAGTGGCCAACGAGATTGTGGCTCAAACCATGAAGGGCACCGTAGAGCTCTACATGCAGGAGGGCACTCACCTCGAGCAGCTCATCGACAGGGTTTGCACACCATCGGGCACTACTATCCGCGGCCTCAACGAGATGGAGAAAAACGGATTCTCGTCTTCGGTTATCGAGGGCATCATTTCAGCTTACAACAAAATCGCCAAGTAAGATATGTTTTCAGGAATAGTAGAAAGTATAGGCAAGGTTGTGGATATCCGTCAGGACAGAACCAACCTCGATTTCACTCTTGAGTGTCCATTCACTAATGAGCTCTCCATCGACCAGAGCGTGGCTCACAACGGAGTTTGTCTTACAGTGGTTAAGATCGACGGCAACCGCTACACCGTTACCGCCATGCAGGAGACATTGAACCGCACAAATCTCGGCTGCTGGCAGATTGGCACAGAGGTCAACCTGGAGCGCAGCATGAAGCCGGATTCACTGCTCGACGGTCACATAGTTCAGGGTCACGTGGATCAGATTGGCACTTGCACCAAGATAGAGGACATGGACGGCAGCACATATTTCACCATCGAGTACGATCCATCGCAGGGCAACATCACTGTGGAGAAGGGCTCGGTTTCGGTAAACGGTGTAAGCCTCACAGTCTGCAACAGCGAGGACGGCAAGTTCCGCGTGTCGATAATCCCCTACACCTACGAGGTCACCAACTTCCACGCCCTCAAAGTAGGCGACAAGGTGAACCTGGAGTTTGATATCATCGGCAAGTACTTGCAGAAGATGGCAAGCGCTTATTTTAAGAAGTAGTTTTTTATTTATGATATGGTAGAGACGGATTGCGGTAGAGACTGACCTCGGTCCGTCTTTGCGTTTTTATTGGTGTTTATTCGGGATTCTTTTTGCTATTTGTTTTCATTTTTTATTATATTTGCCAATCAAAAATCACAAATCAAAAATTAAAAATGCCGATGCTCACCGACCGCGAAATAAAGCAGAATCTGAAGGTTCAGACAAAGTTTTGGAACAATACTGATGGATACGAGAAGGGAAAAACTCAACAGTTTTGGAATTCCATCCTAAAATGTTTCGACAGCACACTGGATCCCAAGGATTATATCCAATACGAGAAACAGGTGAAAGACCCTCATACGGGCAACACCAAGTTTATCGATGGGTATATTGCGCGCACCCGCGTATTGATAGAGCAGAAATCCAGCAAGATAGATCTCAACAAGCCAGAGAATCAGAGTGGCGGCATCAAGCTTACTCCTTTCGAGCAGGCTGATAGATACGACAACTGGCTGCCATTCAACGAGAGGGCCAAGTATATCATTTGCTCAAATTTCCGTACCATAGAGATTCACGACCGCAATAGGCCGCTGGAGCCTCCTACGATTATTCCTTTTACTGAGCAAGGTGTCGAGAAAAACTTCCACCGTCTGAAATTCCTTTTGGACCCCGGCTCCACGGTTTCGGCTCTTGAGGTAGCCGTCTCCAAAAACGCAGCCGCCCTCATAGGCGAGGTGTATTCTGATATCACCAAACTATATACAAAAGAGGAACTTACGCCGGCATTGCTGCGTCAGATAAATATTTTCTGCGTTAGGTTGGTCTTCTGTGTGTATGCCGAGGATTCATTAGTTTTCCGCAGAAAGGATATGTTTGGCGAATACCTGAAGAAATTCAACAGCGACAAGGACGAGTTCCGCCGCCACGTGAGGGATGTCTTCAAGAATCTGAACACTCCAAACGAGCTCCGCGATCCCGACGACCACAAGCTCAACGAGTTTCCATACACCAACGGAGGACTCTTCGCCGAGGAATATCCAATACCAAGGCTCAAGGAGAATATAGCGTTCAAGATTACACAGAAGATGTCGCTTGAGTTCGACTGGAGTCCGATAAATCCTACGATTTTCGGCTCAATGTTCGAGAGCACACTTTCGGCGCAAAACCGCCGTGAGGGAGGTATGCACTATACC
>JAZQPB010000251.1:0-11461 GCA_045628165.1 Bacteroidales bacterium
GTATACAATCAGAAGGTGAAGGAATGGATAGAGATGTATATCCGCCGTGGCAAATACCTGATACCCACAGTATTGGGTCTGTCGCAGTATTATTTCCCGAGAATAGAGGAGGAGCTCGACAAGCAGGGCATTCCATTGGAGCTGAAGTATCTTACCATTGTGGAGAGCGCATTGAATCCGCGTGCAGTATCGCGCGCCGGAGCCACCGGTCTCTGGCAGTTTATGTACGGCACCGGCAAGATGTACGACCTCGAGGTTACAACCCTCGTGGACGACCGCCGCGATCCCGACAAGGAGACTGTGGCCGCCGCCAAGCTCCTGAAGGACATGTACGCCATCTACGGCGACTGGGCCCTCGTGATAGCATCATACAACTGCGGACCCGGCAATGTGAACAGGGCCATCAAGCGCTCGGGCGGAAAGACAACTTTCTGGGAGATTTATCCATATCTGCCCACCGAGACCCGTGGATACGTGCCTGCATTCATCGCCGTCAATTACATCATGAACAACTACGAGGCCCACGGATACAAGCCCATCAACGTGAATATGCCTACATATTCCGATACTGTGATGGTGCACAAGAAGCTGCACTTCGGACAGGTTTCGGGAGTTCTGGGTATCTCCATCGACGAGCTCCGCGAGCTTAATCCCCAGTACAAGAAGGACATAATCCCCGGCGACATCAGGCCATCGCAGCTGCGTCTGCCTGCCGACTTCTCGGTGAGATTCGCCTCCATGGAAGACAGCATATACAAGTATCAGGACAGCATATTCTTTGCTCCGCAGAATCAGCTCGCATATCAGCGCGACGCCACAGCCAAGGGCAATCCAGGCCGCGGCGGATCGTACCGTGAGCCAGAGCCTTGCGACAACACAATTCCTGCCGGCACATCCAAGCTCATCTACACCGTAAAACAGGGCGATACTTTCGGTTTTATAGCCAACTGGTACGATGTAAAGGTGGCCAAGCTCAAGTGCTGGAACAATATCGACCGCGACAGACTTACTGTAGGTCAGAAGATTACAGTATACGTGCCTACCAAGCGCCTGAACTCCTACAAGAATATCGACAATATGACATTTGAGCAGAAGCAGGCACAGCAGAGCAACAATATCGTGGCTCAGCAGCGCAGTTCGGGCAAGAATCTCGACCCCAACTACGAGTATTACACTATCCGCAAGGGCGACAACCTGAGCTCGATAGCTTCGCATTATCCCGGCATATCCGATAGCGACATCATGAAAATCAACGGTTTCACAGCCCAGGATGTACGCCGTCTTCAGATAGGTCAGGTAATCAAAATCCGTAAAAAGAAATAATCTCATTCCATGGTCCGTCCAGTCCATTCTTTTAGATTCATAGTATGTGTGCTGGTGTTGTTGGGCGTGCTGATGTACTGTTTTCCGCAAAACGGCATCAGGATAACCGACGACATCACCCTCTATTTCCCGAATCTGAAAGAATGGTGGACAGATTCCGGCAGTCAGCACGAGTCCACGGCCTACCTTCCCGATATGGTGGAGGAGGATCGGGCAGCTAATGGCGAGTTATCTTCCACGCCATCAGCTGATACAATTTCCCATGAGGCCATTCCCGAGGTGGATTCGTCGGTATATTCTTTTGTGCCCAGGCCCATTGCCATCGACCAGATACGTCAGCCGTTGGAGCTACCTCCATCGGGACTTGCCTGTCTCGACAATCTCTTCAAGAGCCTCGTGGACCCCGACGAGCTGAGCAAGGTGGTGCGCATTGTGCATTACGGCGATTCGCAGATAGAGGCCGATAGAATTTCCAACTATCTGAGATACAAGCTCCAGCAGCAGTTCGGCGGCTCGGGTCCCGGTCTTGTGCCTGCGCGTACAGCCTACGACTACAAGGCTCCCTGCGCCGTGGATAATATCGGCGGCGAATGGAAGCGCTACACCATTTTTCCGCGCATAGATACCGCCGTGCATCACAACAGATACGGTGTATTGGCTGCGTTTGCGAGGTTTTCGCCTCTCAGGGTGGATCCCGCGCCGGCAGAGCTGCCCGCATCTGATTCGCTATCAGCTGATACAATTTTCAATCTTCCAAAACTCCAGTTTCTGGAGCCTCCGGTTCAGGAGACAGTGTATTCCGGCAGCCTGAAATTTATTCCGGCCACTTTCGGCCATGCCAACGTGCGCACCATCCGCCGCGTGAGGATGCTCTACGGCAACAACTCCAAGCCCTTCCGTGTGACTATGCGCGACGGCGACAATGTGCTCTACAGCGATTCACTGCCTGCCGTGCCGTTCTATGCGCTCAAGCAGTGGCACTTGGCTGATACTCCGCAGGATTTCTGCATGGATTTCTCAGGCCCCGACAGTCCTGATATTTACGGTTTTGCCATGGACGGACTCAGCGGCGTGGCTGTAGACAATGTGCCTCTCCGCGGATGCTCAGGCACTATTTTCACCAAGATCAACGGCACCACGCTCTCGCAGATGTACCGCGACCTCAATGTCAAGTGCATTATTCTCCAGTTTGGCGGCAATGCCGTTCCGAGTATTCCTGTGGGCGGCGCCGGCACTTTCCGGAGCTATATATCATCGCAGATCAGGTATTTGAAGAATATTTTCCCGGGTGTTTCCATTATCCTGATAGGCCCTGCCGATATGAGCCGCAAGGTGGAGGGCACCGACCGTTTCGAGACCTACGAGGTGCTTCCCGAGGTGGTGGAGGGTTTGCGCAAGGCCGCTTTCGACAACAACTGCGCCTACTGGGATATGTATTCGGCCATGGGCGGATGGAACACCATGCCCGACTGGGTGGCTCACGAGCCTCCTTACGGCGAGAAGGACTATATCCACTTTACAGGCAACGGAGCCAACGCCATGGCGCGTATGTTTTATTCGGCACTCATAGCCAGATACAATGAGTATATATCTAAAAAATAATGAAATATAGTTTTTCCTTATTATTGATTCTGTTTTCGTGCGCAATGGTTTTTGCGCAGGATTATCCCTACGATGTGGTTCAGTATCCGTTTGTGGATTACAGCAAGGCGCGCATGATTTTTGCCGGCGACTCGTCCAAGTTCTGCCGTCTGTATGCCAAGCTCGATTCCATGATTATGCTCGGGCAGTCGCAGATGACTGTGGTGCAGATAGGCGCATCGCATACCCAGGCCGATATTTTCTCCAATCAGGTGAGATACCGCCTCCAGAAATTCCATCCCGGTCTTGTGGGCGCGCGCGGTTTTGTGTTCCCATACAAGATGTGCAAGTCCAACAATCCTTCCAATTACGTGATCAAGTATTCAGGCACCTGGACCGCCTGCCGCAATGTGGAATGGAAACGCGCCTGCGAGCTCGGCATTTCGGGCGCATCGGCCACCACCCACGACAGCACGGCCTCGTTCATCATAAGCATGAATCCCAGGAATCCTATCTCTTACGATTTCAATGTGTTGAAGGTTTTTACGGCTCCTATGGGCGGTATGTATGATATAGAGCCATTAGCTGATATGGGTCCTTATCAGAAACACGTGGACCTGGAGCGCGGATGCATCACTTTTACATTCCGCAAATACAATACTGTGGCCTCGCTGCGTCTCCGCAAGACCGACGATTCGCAAAGCTCGTTTACGCTTTACGGTTTCTCGCTCGAAAACGACAATCCCGGCATCACTTACCACGCCATCGGCATCAACGGCGCAAGCCTCCGCTCATGGAACGCCTGCCAGCATTTTTCTCATCAGCTCAAATGCCTAAATCCCGACTGGGTGGTGATATTTCTTGGCGTAAACGACGGAAACTCAGCTAATTTCGATCCTCAGTTTTTTTACAGCGGATACGACCAGTTTCTTCAGGGCATTCAGCGCGAGTGCCCCGATGTGGTGTTTACTCTGATAGTGCCCAACGACTATTATCTGCTCAGGCGCCGCCCTAATCCCGCCGTGGCACTGGAGCAGGAGCAGATGCTGCGTCTTTCCAAGAAATACGGCGCGTCGGTGTTCAGCATTTACGATGTGATGGGCGGTCTCGGTATGTCGGATGTGTGGGTAAGGAACGGCCTGATGGCTTACGACAAGATCCACATGACCGGCGCGGGCTATAATTTCAGCGCCAATCTGTTCTTTAATGCGTTCCTGAGGTCGTACGATTATTATTTGCAAAATAAAGTTAAAAATTAATTCGGTTTTTATTCTTTTATTTTGTAATTTTGCGCTTGGCTCGCAGTATCGGGCCGGCTCAATATATTATTCAAAAAAATTATCAAACAGAAGTTGCGCAATGGATTTTCTTACGAGCATAGACTGGGCCGGGATTTTCCTGTATAATCCCAACAAGCCTTTGCTTTTCACTCAGTTTTTTTTCTGGGGATTTTTCGTTGTAGTGATGGCGGTATATGCTCATGTCTACAAGCGTATCGCCATGCGCAATATCTATCTTCTGTTGTGCAGCCTTTTCTTCTATTACAAGACCGGCGGAGTGTTCGTGTCTCTGCTTGTATTTACCATTGTATCAATTTATTACGTTACCCAGTGGATGCACCGCAAGCCCGACGGACTGGCGCGTAAGCTCATTCTCACACTGGGCATTGTGCTCAATCTGCTGATACTTTTCTATTTTAAGTACACAGCCTTTATCGTGGAATCGGTAAACGGCATTTTCGGCACCGATTTTCAGGTGGTCAACTATTTCTCGCTGCTCACCAACGAGGCGTTCGGCACCAATTTCGTTACCGACAAGATTGTGCTTCCGGTGGGAATCTCGTTTTTCACATTTCAGGCTATCAGCTACTGTGTGGATGTGTACCGCCGTCAGATAGAGCCTGTGCGCAATGTGCTCGATTTCGGATTCTACGTGTCGTTTTTCCCTCAGCTGGTGGCCGGCCCCATTGTGAGGGCGTCGGAGTTTGTGCCTCAGATCTACAAGCCTTATCAGCTCTCGCGCGAGGATTTCGGCATGGCGGTTTTCATGATCCTGAAGGGACTGATAAAGAAGATTTTCATATCCGACTATATTTCCACCAACTTCATCGACCGCGTGTTTGAGTCGCCGCTCAAGTATTCGGGTTTCGAGACTCTGATGTCGCTGTATGGATACAGCCTTCAGGTGTATGCCGATTTCAGCGGATACACTGATATTGCCATCGGCCTGGCTTTGATGATGGGTTTCAAGCTCACGATGAACTTCAATTCGCCATACAAGGCTAAGTCCACGGCCGAATTCTGGCACAGGTGGCACATTTCGCTGTCCACATGGCTGAAGGATTATCTCTACATCCCTATCGGCGGCAATAGGAACGGTTCTATTGGCGGATATGCCTGCTGGGCAGTTATCCTGCTGGTGTTCCTGATGCTGAGCGCAAGCCTCACCGTGGCCATTGTGATAGGCTCCGTGATGCTGGTGCTGATAGTGCTGTGCTGGATTTTCCCGGATTTCAAACACAAGGCGGTCACCATGATGAACAATCAGATTACCATGCTCCTGGGCGGATTGTGGCACGGCAGCAGCTGGATGTTTGTAATCTGGGGCGGATACAATGGTTTCGGCCTCGTGGTCTACAAGCTCTGGAAGGAGGAGACTCAGCTCCTGAAATGGATTGTATTAGCTGCCTGCAACCTGGCCGCATACCTCACTTTCCACTATGGCGTATGGAGCAGTCCTAATGGCGTGGTATTGTGGGTGCTGGCCGATTCGGTATGGCTCTACGCGTATCTCGTGTGGCTCACCAAGACACGGCCCAACAGGAATTTCACCGTGCTCAAGCACATATTGTGCCTGGTGATGATTCTGTTTTTCTCGATGTGCGCCGTGGTGGTTACAGGATTGTGGTACATCGACGTGGGACCGCTGATATATTGTCTGCTGGTGTTCCTGGCGTGTTTCTCGTTCCATATTTTCAACAAGTGGGACACTCTTTTTCCGGGCACCACTCCGCACCATACCGGCACTACCGTAATACTGTGGGGCAATTTCCTCACGGCCCTTGTGTTGTGTTTTCTCGGCCATACGGGAACGGTGTGTCTGTCGTGGATGCTGTTTTCGGCGGTGATACTGCTGGCGTATCTTACATACATCACCAAGCGGCAGATAAAGGATCCGAGGCTGATGATAGCACACGTATGGGGCATCTTCCTTACGTTCAATTTCATAACCTTTACCCGAATATGGTTCCGCGCGCAGGATCTCGATACCGTGGATAATATCATCGACCGCCTGATGTACGGATGGGGAGATATGGAGCTGATATCCACCATGGTGATGGCATACAGGCAGGTGTTTGCAGTGATACTCATAGGAATGCTTATCCACTGGCTGTCGGTGCCGTTCAAGGAGAGGTACACAAGATGGTTTGTGGATTCGCACGTGGTGGTCAAGATTCTGATATGCGTGCTTGTGGTGTTCATGCTCTATCAGGTGCGCACCTCCGACAATCTACCGTTTATATATTTCCAATTCTAACATAACAATCAAAAATTTTTCATCATGGCAGAAAAAACAAAAACTGTAGTTACCACTACTACAACCACTACCAAGACCACTACCACCGTAAAGGAGAAGAGTGGCTGGGCGGCTATGTCTACCCTCAAGAAGGTGCTGCTGATCCTTCTGGTGGCGCTGCTGATGGCTGTGTCGCTCATTCTGATATTCTTTGGCCGCGCCCACATCAAGGGCCACGGCATGGAGGACGCCTACAAGGAGAATTCCACAGTATGTTTCAGCAGGTACAGCTCTCCCGACCTCGGCGACGTGATACTTTACCGCCATCCCGAGGCCGACAGCATTGTTCCATCATCGCCCGACAAGAACTATTACAAGTCGTGCCGCCTGTACGGCCAGTCGTGGTGCAACAAGTCGGAGGTGGTGTTCCAGAACAAGAAGCGCCGTCCCATCTGCGCATCGCGCGTGGCCGGTATGCCTGGCGACGTGGTTTGCATCAACGAGGGCGTAGTATGCAAGGTATCAGCTAATAAGGCCGTACCTATGGAGAAGGATCCTCAGGTAAAGGAGATCTACGTGGTGGGCTCCAATTCATATTTCACTCCGTCGGTGCTCGATTCGCTCGGCGTTACAAAGGACGGCATGAGCTGCGACGAGCTCGACAACGACATCATCATCGGTTTTTACCGTCACAAGGCTCCGCAGGGCTCTTACCTCTCGGTATACGCGCTCACAGCCGCCCAGGTGGAGAGCGTTAAGGCCCTCAGCATGGTATCGTTCCTCGAGAAGGTGGTATTGCCACAGGAGCATTTCGACGCCACGGTATTCCCATACGTGGAGGCTCGCCACTTCAATTTCTCTTACATGACTCCTATGGTGGTGCCTGCCAAGGGCAAGGTCCTGAAGCTTGATGTAAACAATCTGCCGATGTACCGCCGCTGCATAGAGGTGTACGAGGGCAACTCCATAGAGGTATCGGGCAATGCAATCTCCATTAACGGCAAGGAGACAACTTCTTACCGTTTCCAGCGCGATTACTACTTCGTAATCAACGACAACCGCGCCTCTACCGACGATTCGCGCTACTTCGGATTCCTGCCTTCCAATTTCGTGGTTGGCGTAGTTAAGTAATGCGCAAGCCCGCGGCAGAAAATCGCTATCAGCTGCACTGAGCAAAATATTCCAAAATCCTCTGTCCGTAATCTTCAGCGGGCGGAGGATTTTTTTTGTTTCAGCTGATGGCAAGATTTTTTGCTATCAGCTGATGGCAATTTTGTATTGCGGAATAGTTTTTGTTTTGGAGTGGTTTGTTGTTGATAAATATGCAAATAGATGAGGCGAATATTCCACATATTATTACTTCTGCTTTTGTCATTTGGAGCTGATGCGCAGACTGGCGAGGACGATGAACTCGACAGTCTGATATACTTGTATCATAATTTGGATGATGAGGATACAAGCAAGGCAGGTATTTGTGAGAATATTGCGATTTTGCATTATAGTGTAGATTCTACTCTGCTTTGGGCCGACCGTCTTTATGAGCAAGCTGTAAATTCTGTTAATTCTTATTATGAGGGGCGTGCCTATTATTTCAAATCTTGGGCCTATAACAATATGTCTGTTTGGGATAGCGCAATATATTTCGGCAATAAGGCGCTCCTCATTGCAGATTCTTTGAAGATTAATAAATTCAAGGTATTGTGTTTCCTGCAATTAGCATCTCCTTATTCTTCATGTTTTATTTTCGATGATTCGGACGATTGCCTGATACAGGCTATGGATATTGCACGAAGCGACAAGGATACAGCATTGCTGTGTGAAGCTCTTCGTCAATTAGGTTCTAATTATGTAATTCGCAGAATGTATCAGAAAGCCGAGCAGACTTTTAACGAGGTATTGAGTTTGGATTCATTGTTTTCGCCACAAGATTCCAGACTTATTTTGTTTGAGCTTTCTGATGTTTATTCAAATATGTATAGTGAGCAGTTGCCTTCCAATGATTTTTCGCTTGTCCTGAAAGCAAAGGAATATGCCTTGAGAGCGTATTCTATGGAGACTGTTTATTATCTGGATGATTTTTATGTATTGAAATCATTGCTCAAGTCTATGTTTTATGAGGGCATTAATAGTTCTGGTATTCGTAAAAAACAAATCGTTGATTCGATGAAAGTTTTTATTGATGAGGCTTTTCAGTTAATTGATGAATTAGGTTTGGATTCCGAAACAAATACTTTGATGATGAATGTTGCCAATTATGAAATATTAGCAGGTAATTTGGCTAGAGCCAAGTTCGTTCTTGATTCGTTACAATCTTTGGATAGTCTATACAATTATGATATTAGTTATTATCATTATTATATGGCCCGCAATATAAAGGATAGTGCTTATTATCATTTATTGTTGGCTCTAAAATATAAGCTTGATGACTATTCTGTTGATAAGGCGGTTAATATTTCAGGCGTTATTCAGGAGAATGATTTTAAAGAGCAGATTAGAAACCGCGAGATTGAAGAGCAGAAGCGTTCGGAGCGGAGAACCCGTATTATAATTTACGTCGCCATTGGAATTTTCCTGATTCTTGCCTTCATCATCTTCGAGTATTTCCGCAAGCGCAAGCACAACAGGATTCTCAACGAGAAAAATATCATTCTTCTAAATCAGAAGGAGGAAATTCTTCAGCAGAAAGAGGAACTCAATGCCTCCAAGGACGAGCTCTTTGCGCGCAACGAGGAGATTATGGCACAGAACCAGCAGATTGTAAATAAGAACAAGCAGATTACCGATTCCATCAATTACGCCTCGCTCATTCAGAAGGCGGCGCTTCCGCGTCCCGAGGATTTGAGCGCGCTTTTCGGAAAATATTTCCTGATTTACAGGCCGCTGAATATTGTGGCCGGCGATTTCTACTGGGCATCGCAGGTGGGCAGATTCAGCATCCTTGTCTGCGCCGACTGCACAGGCCACGGTGTGCCGGGAGCGTTTGTAAGTATGCTCGGTGTAAGCCTGCTGAATGAGGTAACTGCCAACATATCAGCTGATACCAAGGCTTCTGATATTCTAAATGAGCTGAGGGCAAAGCTGATGCGCGCTCTCGGTCAGAACAAGAAGAAATACGACAATGGCGCTGTGTATTCCATGGACGGCATGGACCTCGCCATGGTGATGATAGATTACGATAATATGCAGATGCAGTTTGCCGGTGCTTACCGTCCGCTGTGGATTTGGAGGTCTGGCGAGCTGATACAGTACAAACCAGACAAGATGCCGATTGGTATTTATCTTGGCCCAGAGAAGGATTTCACCAACCATGAAATCGAGATTCTGCCCGGCGACGTGCTTTACATGTTCAGCGACGGCATTCCCGATCAGTTTGGCTTCATCGACGACAGCCACACTACTTGCAAGCATTTCTCCACCAAGCGATTAGCCGCGCTGCTCACCGAGATAGGTGGCCATCAGCTGCAGGAACAAAAATCACGCATAGAGAGCGAGGTGGATGCCTGGAAAAACGGATATAAGCAGCTGGACGATAATATTTTGATTGGAATAAGGATTTAGTGGATTTTAGTATTGCGGAATGGTTTTTGTTTTGTATATTTGTAAATTGAAAATTTTCCGCGAATAGATGAGGCGAGTACTCTACATATTATTTTTGTTGCTCTGGTCGATGAGGGCAGGCGCTCAGGCTTATGAGGATGAAAAGCTTGACAGCCTGGCTAAGGTTTTCTATACTCTCGACGACAAGGATACGGCCAAAATCAGAGTTGCAATACAATTAGCCGATAAACACTATAATTCTGATTCGATGGCAGCGTGGGGACAGAGGGTGTTGGATTTAGCTGCCGTACATTCTTCTGCAGTGGCGTTCTCCAACGGATATACTGCTTTGAGTAATTCTGCTTATTACCATGCAGACTACGAGAAAAGTCTCGATTATGCTTTCAAAGCTCTTTCATACGCCGAGATTGATGGTGATAATAATTTACAAGGTGTTTGTTGTCAAGGCATTGGTGATGCTTTGTCTTATATGAATGATTATTCCAAAGCTGACAGTTATTATTACAAGGCTCTTGATTTTTACAGAAAAGACCAAAGTATCAGAAGTTATATACTTTGTATATATTCACTTGCCGACAATTTGATAATTCAGAAACTTTTCCATCAGGCTGATAGTCTTCTCAATGAGGCTGATGGTCTTTGTGTACAGTTGGGTTATGATTATGGACAGGCCTTGATTAACGAGGACAAGTCGATTTTGAGTTACACAAAGTTTATCTATCACATGTCGGATCCGGATTATTCCCTATTGGATAGTTGCAAGAGTTTGGCGATTAATTCTATAGTTTTGGATGAGAATGTTTACAGACCCATTGTATATGTATCCCGTGCCATGTTTTTTGATTGTGTTCACAATCAGTATCAGGGTGCACGTTGCAAGGAAGTGCTCGATTCTATAATCGTGTTCAACGAAATGTTCCGGGAGCTCAATGAACGCATGGAAATGGATATGGACGCCGAGGTTTCCATGAATGAGATTGTTGTTGCCATGTTGAACGGCAATATGCGGAAGGCACGCAATATGCTCGATTCGTTGGCGCCGTTGATGCCGGATACTGAATTTGAGTCCAATTTTGATATTCTTGATTTTTATTACTATTCGATAACCGGCGATTACGCGATGTCGCAGAAAACACTTGCGCGTTTTTACGAAAATATCAACAGCAGTATTTCTATCGACAAGGCTGTTTCTACCGCGCAGAATCTCGCCGAAAATAATTACAAGGAGGAGAACCGCAAGCGCGAGATGGAGGAACAGCGCAAGGAACGTATCCGTAAGTATTGGATAATTGCGGTAATAATCGTGCTCGCCTTCATCATTTTCGAGTATTTCCGCAAGCGCCGCCACAACAAGGAGCTTAATGAGAAAAATGTCCAGCTGATGCAGCAGAAGGAGGAGATTCTGGCTCAGAGCGATGAGCTTTTCGAAAAGAACAATCAGCTCGCCAAGAGCCACAAGCAGATTACGGATTCCATCACATAC
>JAZQPB010000252.1:0-9253 GCA_045628165.1 Bacteroidales bacterium
CGGAGCAGGACCGCAAGCTCGTAAGGAGCAAGGGAGCCCACTGGTGGGAAATCAGCCAGCTGCCCGAGCTGATATTCGACCACCCGCAGATGGTGAACGAATCGCTCAAGAAACTGCAGCAGGTGGCATTCACCAACCTGATAGGCCGCGAGCTGCTGCCCGAGAAATTCACCCTGTCGCAGCTCCACAAGCTGTACGGAGTGATATTCGGCAAGACATTCGATTCGGCCAACTTCCGAAAGAAGATATTAGCTACACAGCAGCTGATAAAACTCGACGAAAAAGACACCCTGTCGAGCAAGAAAGGTGCTTTCTACTATAAATTCAAGGAATAGATGACCATCACCACACTTATAATAATAGGCACATGCGTGGTATCGCTGGCCGCCATGGAGAGGCAGAACATAATGCCCGAATCGCTGCAGAGGCCCGAGTGGACAGGCACCATGAAATTCAACGCCTACCTCGTATGGCAGAAAGGCCAGATATACCGCCTCTTTACCCACGGCCTCATCCACGCCGACCTCTGGCACCTGGCGTTCAATATGATAACGCTATTCTACTTCGGCAACTACGTGGAGGAAACCCTGGTGATGATAAAGGGAAACACGGCCGGCAAGCTCCTGTACCTGGGCCTCTACATAAGCGCGCTGGCGGTGTCGTCGTCGGTAGACCTCATCAGGCACCGCGACCACACGTACTACAACGCCGTGGGAGCATCGGGCGCGGTATCGGCGGCGCTGTTCGGGGCCATACTCCTGAACCCCACCATGAAGATAGCCATGCTGCTGATACCGATACCGATGCCGGGCTGGGTGTTCGGAATACTGTACCTGCTGTACTGTTTCTACATGGCCAGGCGCGGCGGCGACAACATAGGCCACACAGCCCACGCCATGGGCGCGATATACGGAATCACATACATGCTGATAGCCGAGCCGGGCCTGCTCAGGCACTTCATGCACACACTGGCCAGCTAATAGCGAAAAAAAAATGAAAACCAGACTTGCAATATTGGACCGCGACGGAGTAATAGACGACAACTCGCAGTGCTACTACGTATACCGGCAGAGCGACTTCAAGTTCAACCCCGGAGTACTGGAGGCCGTATCGGCCCTCACCCGTCAGGGATACACCCTGGCCATAGTATCCAACCAGAGCGGCATAGCCAAAGGCGAATACACGCTCCGCCAGATAGAGGAGCTTCACCGGTGGATGTGCGCCGAGATAGAGAAACACGGCGGACACATAGACCCGCGGCGCATATACATCTGCCCCCACCATCCGCGGCACACCAACTGCCTCTGCCGCAAGCCCAAGCCCCTGCTCCTGGAGAAAGCCATGGCCGAGGCCGGAGCCACGGCGGAAGACACAATCTTCATAGGCGACTCAGCCACCGACGTGGAGGCCGGCACAGCCGCAGGCATAGCCACATACAAGGTGGAGCCCAACGGAAACCTACTCAATCAGCTGATACAATACAAACTTATATCAGCTGATGGCAAGTAAGATACACGCTATCAGCTGATGGCAAAAAATATACACGCTATCAGCTGATAACGAAAAACATACAAAAACCAAACAGGAAAACAAAATGGCAACCAGCAAGTACTTTCTGCTGAACGGCGAGCTTCAGCTGGAAGACACCAGACAATTCTGCCTCCGCAACAGGGCCATCACCATGGGCGACTGCATAAAGGAGACCATACACTCCTGCGGCGACAGGCTGTGCTTCTTCGATGAGCACCTGAGGCACCTGAGGGAAGGAATGGCAAGGGCGCAGATGCAGATACCGGCCAGATTAGAAAACGCGGGCGACGAATTCTACACCGAGATTTCCAAGCTGCTGAGCAAGAACAGGACTTTCCGCAGCGCCAACGTAACCATAATGGCGTACCGCACCGCCACCACAAACATCGCCATGCCCGACCCCGTGGAATACCTTGTAACCGAGGACAGCGTAGACTATCTGGGATACGACATCAACAGGGACGGACTAAAGATAGACATCTACGAGGACGACCCCAAGCCCGTAACCAGATTCAGCGCATACCAGACCCAGGGCGACACTCTGCTCACTGCATCGGTGCGCAAGCAGTGCATCAGCAAGAGGCTGAACGACATGTTTCTGCTGACTCCCGACGGCCACCTCTCGGAATCGGCCATGGGCGGAAACATCTTCATAGTGCAGGACGGCACACTGCTTACTCCGCCCGAATCGGACGGATGCCACACCGACGTATTCAGAGCCAAGGTGATGGAGACTGCAGCCAAGGCAGGACTGGAGACCTGCACAAGCCGCCACCTCACCTGCGACGACCTCCTGAAATGCAACGAGATTTTTCTCGGCAGCACATCGTTCGGCATACGCTGGATAGGCGCATTCCGCAGCAGGAGATTCATAAAATCGAAGGCACAGGCCATCCACAACAGGATAAACGAAATGTACCAGGCAGAGCGCACGGAAAACCCCGACGCCCAGCCAGAGAATTAGAATAAACCATACAACTTACAAAAAATGAGAATATTAGGAATAATACCATCGAGATACGCCTCTACTCGATTCCCCGGCAAGCCGCTGGCGATGATAGGATCCAAGACCATGATCCACAGAGTATACCTGCAGGCCAGCAAGGCTTTCAGCGATGTGGTGGTAGCCACCGACGACCAGAGAATCTACAACGAGGTAAAAAGTTTCGGCGGCAATGTGGTGATGACATCAGAGAACCATCAGAGCGGCACCGACCGATGCGCCGAGGCGGCCACCAACTACTGCAAGGAATCGGGCAAGACCTTCGACGCGGTAATCAACATCCAGGGCGACGAGCCTTTTGTACGCCCCGACCAGCTCCAGAGCCTCGGCAACCTTTTCGAGGACAAGGACGTGGAGATAGCCACACTGATAAAGGAGGCGTCGGAAGACGAGATTTTCAACGAGAACGCCGTAAAGGTAATCACCAACCTGAAGGACGAGGCCATCTACTTCAGCCGTAACGCGATACCCTTCATGCGCGGCAAGGACAAGAGCGAGTGGCACAAGAATTTCACATATTACCGCCACATAGGCGTATACGCCTACCGCTACGATGTGCTTCAGAAAATAACCCTCCTGCCTCAGAGCAGCCTGGAGCTTAGCGAGAAACTCGAGCAAAACCGCTGGATAGAAAACGGATACAAGATAAAGATAGCCAGAACAGATTTTCAGGGACTGGCAGTAGATACCCCTGAAGACCTCCAGAAAATACTCGACACCATGCAGCTCGACTAATGATAAGAAAAACAGAATTGCCGGACCGCTGATATATAAAAAAAATATAACTGAAACGCCATCCGCGGCCCGGCAATATGTATCAGCTCCCAAACAAGGCACAATATTTGAAAGAAGAAAAAAACATAACTTTTTCTGAAACAAAAGACACCACAACTGCGTATAAAATAACAAGATAACAGGAAACAGAAATACCAACAATTAAAAAGGAAAAACAAATGAAAAGAGGATGCAAATATTTGTTGGCCAGCGCCATAGCGGTGCTGATGTCGAATGCCGTGATGGCACAGCAACAAGAAAAACCGGCCGTAAATCCCGATTTTCTGCTCATAAACCAGAGCCAGAACAGGCACGAGGCAATAATATACCCAAACCCCACCACGGGAAACATCATAAAAATAAAATCATCGATACTCATCAAGAGCATCGAGATAATGACCATGATAGGCAAGTGCATCCAGCAGGAGACCAATCCGCACATGATATACGACGACATAACACTGAACCTTGCAAGCTGCAATCCAGGCACATACTACGCCAAAATAACATTCGAGGACAATCAGACTGTAATAAAAAAGCTGATAGTGCGCAAATAAAACAAAAAAAAATTTGATTATTAAATATAATTGAATATCTTTGTAGCGTAATTTCAGACAACGAAATATACATAATAATTCCGGAGACAATCCTCCATTATAAAATCAATAAAGAAATATATTTTTTTGAGAGTTTAATAAAAAAAAGGGATTTGTATATCTATATGCCCGCATATTTTTTATTAAATTACACCAAAATATTTCAAATACAAACCTTATATGTACGACATACTTGAACTAAGACAGAAATTAGTACAGGAATTGCGCGAGATAGCCAAATCACTTGATATTCCCAAGGTGGAAAATTTCAAAAAAATGGACCTCGTATACGAAATTCTTGACAAACAGGCCACTCAGGCCGCCCGGGCAAACACCAGCGAAAACCCAGAAGAACCGGCTCAACAATCTGAACAGCCGCAAAAAAAGAAACGCGGACGCCCACGCAAAGACCGCTCCAACAACAATCAGCGCTTCCCTCAGCAGCAGCAACAACCACAGCAGCCTCAGCAGGAAAATACTCAGGAACCCAATCAGCTGGAAAACACCGACCAGGAAAAGGCGGAAAACCCAAAGCAGACCAGCGAAGCAAATACCGAAAACAAGCCACGCGAGAGAAAACACCACAGGCTTGTAATCAAGAAAAAAACTATAGAGCCAGTGGCCTCGTCGTCATCCACCGACAGCAACAGCGACAACAGCGGGGAAAATCCACAATCCGCTCCTGAAAATACAGAAAAACAATCGCCGGCAGAGCAGGAACAGCCAACAGCCGAAAAAACCGACTCAGCTGACAACAATTTCACGGCAAACACAGAACAGCAGGCAGTGCAGAATAGCGGATACGCGACCGAAAACATCAATTATCAGGAAATTCAGGAGCCTCCACAGCAGGAGGACTACAACAACAGCAGAAAACCAGCCTCGATATACGATCAGGACGGCGTAATCACCAATCAGGGCGTACTCGAGGTAATGCCCGACGGATACGGATTTCTGCGCAGCGCCGACTTCAATTATTACAACTCGCCCGACGACATCTATGTAGCCCAGACTCAGATCAAGAGATTCGGACTAAAGACAGGCGACACAGTAAAGGGTACAATAAGACCTCCCAAGGAGTCGGAAAAATATTTCCCTCTCATCAATATTCTCGAGATAAACGGACGCACACCGGAATACATACGCGACCGTGTGAATTTCGACTATCTGACACCATTATTCCCGGAGGAGAAATTCGACCTTACAGGCGGACGACACGGACAGAATCTGTCGTGCAGAATTGTAGATATGTTTGCCCCAATAGGAAAGGGACAGCGCGGCCTTATTGTGGCCCAGCCCAAAACCGGTAAAACAATATTGCTGAAAGACATAGCAAATTCCATAGTAGACAATCACCCGGAGGTTTACCTAATAGTATTGCTCATCGACGAGCGCCCCGAGGAGGTTACCGACATGAAACGCTCAGTAAAAGCAGAGGTAATTTCGTCCACATTCGACGAGCCAGCCGAAAAACATGTAAAGGTAGCTAATATAGTACTCGAAAAAGCCAAGAGAATGGTGGAATGCGGCCACGACGTGGTAATTCTGCTCGACTCCATCACACGACTGGCACGCGCATACAACACAGTACAGCCGGCATCAGGAAAAGTACTTACCGGCGGTGTGGATGCCAACGCACTCCACAAGCCCAAGAGATTTTTCGGCGCGGCACGTAATATAGAGAACGGCGGATCGCTCACCATAATAGCCACAGCCCTCACCGACACCGGATCAAGAATGGACGAGGTGATTTTCGAGGAATTCAAGGGCACCGGCAACATGGAGCTTCAGCTCGACAGAAAACTCGCCAACAAACGAATTTTCCCTGCCGTGGATATCAACCTCTCATCAACACGCCGCGACGACAAGCTCGTAAACAAGGAAATGCTCGATATCATCTGGGAGCTCCGCAAAAAACAGCTCAGCGAGCGCAATTCGGTGGAGGCCATGCAGTATCTCCTGAAGGTAATGGAAGGAACTCCAAACAACGAGCTCTTCCTCTATCAGATGCAGAAATCCCTCAGCGAGGACGAGAATGTGGAAAACAACACCTTCTACTCAAACCACAGCGAGCCTAATGAGAGACAGCGCCGTCTGAGAGCAAGACGTCAGCGCGACGACGACGACGACGATTACGACCAGTACAACAACTACAACCGAAACCGCGACGACGACGACGAATAAAATATAATGAAAAAGAGGCTGTCCCAATATAGAAAATGGAGACAGCCTCTTTTGTTTGTATATCAAATTACATAGTTCCCAACATCTCGTTGCCGAGCGGCTTGAGCTCGCCGGGATCGAAATCCTCCCAGACATCGGAGCCCTGGCTGTCGTCGGTGTGGAATGTATCGAAAGTAATGGTCTGAACCTTGCCGGTGGAATAGTTCATAGAAACCTTGAGGCCGGCGCCATTGTCGGTGCGCGATACCTCGCTCGAATATCCTATCTTGTAGATACCGCCGTTCTGAAAACGGAAAACAAAAACCTCGTCGGTAACCTCCAGACTCTCAGCACTCTCCGACGAATGCGAATGCGTGCGTATAGTACCGCGCCGTGTAATCTGAGCCTCAAATTTCACAACCTTGCCCGCGCTGTACGGCACAATGGAATCGTACCGGCGGTAGAGATTGTATCTGCCGGATTCGCCGCCGAGATACACCGCCAGAATGGGAGCCTGCTCGGCCCAGAAATCATCCGAATCGAGACTTATGGATTCGGGATCGGGACTTGGATACGCCACAATAAGCAGGTCGCTCCGGCCGTCACGGTTGATATCGCCGCGGCTCTCGGTAAAAGTCCAGCCTGATGGCACAATATCCACAGCCTTGCGTCCGGAATTTCTCAGGCTCTGGGCATTGGCAGCTAATGTCGTGATTATCAGAATACAGAATACGAGAAACTTCTTCATAGAATCATTTTCCATATTTAGATTTCAGATCGGCGAAATGCTTCATGAAATCGCCGCCGAATTTCTCGTTGCACTCCTTTATCAAATCAGCCTTGCGGTTGTGATAAGTAATGTATCCCGTAAAGAAAGTATTGTTGACATCCTTGAGACGGCGCTGTTTCATCATCTCGGGATCCATAACACGAAGAGGCAGACTGTCCACCTCGCTTATTATGCGGTTGATGGCCTGTGATTTCAGCTGATCCTTTTCGGCGTCGGGCATATTAACGAAAGCCTCCGATGTATACAGCGAATCGAGATAACGCGCACCGCGTATGAAATGGTTGGCAAGTATCTCGCCATCAGCTATAAAGGCATTATACCTAAGCACATATTCCGACGAATCGCCGTACTTGGACGATAGGTAATATCTTGTGCCGTATTCGCCCACATAGTCGGCAATGTTCTCATTGAGCTCCGAATCGTCTTTCACGAAAATTGTGGAATGTGTCAGCTCGTGGATTATCAGCTCCGAGAGGCCGCCTTCCCTGCGCCTGAGCATGCTCGAAAGCACCGGATCGTTGAACCATCCCATTGTGCTCCAGCCGCTTGGATTGGCAATACGAACATCGTAGCCCTCGTCCTCAAGTTTGCGCGCCTCCTTCTGGGCATCCTTCTCGCTGAAAAATCCCTTGTAAGGGAGCTTGCCCACGATAGGGAATTTCCAGAGATATTTCTTGATCCGGTATTTCTCGCAAGCCTGCACCACGTAAGCGGCGGGTTTTCCCTTGAGGTCGTATACAGAATTGTAATTCTTGGAATCCTTCATGCCCAGGCTGTCGATGGCAAACCTGCGGATATCCTTGATGAGCAAGAGCTTGGTTTTCAGAGAGTCGGGATACTCGGGATCCTCCAGCAGCTCGTCGATGGGCACAGCGCCGTGGGCTATTCTCAGCTGGCCGATACCCTGCTTGATACCATAAGCAATAATTCTGCAATTGCACAGCAGCACAATTACAAGCACCAAAACAGATCCAAGAAGAATCTTGGCTCTAAGTTTCATGGATTTTATTTTCTCAACAAATTTTTTCCACATATTAAAAACAGTTTTTGTTGGCAAAGATAGAAAAAAAATATTATTTTCGTTACCTTTGCGGTCAAAATTAGTAAAACAATGCAAAAAATAAAATCCACATACCAGAGCCGCATCAATGAATACGGCGCCATGGCGGACAGATACAAGACCAAGGTGCGCAACTCCAACATAATGAGAGGAGTAGCTTTTCTGAGCGGAACAGTTCTGGCCATAGTGGCGGTCAATTACTCACTCGCCGCCATGACCATCATCATCGCCGTATCGATGCTGGCGTTTCTGTATTTCATCAAGAAAAACAATGAGTATCAGCAGCTGAAGGCGTATTACGACACCATGCTCAAAATCAACCAGAACGAGCTGAAATCCATCCAGGGCGACAATTCAGCTTTCGACGGCGGAAAGGATTTCATGGATACCGACCACAGTTTTGCCTACGATCTCGATATCATGGGCGAAAACTCAATCTTCCAGAAGGTGAACCGTACAGTAACCTCGGGCGGACGCCGGATACTGGCCCACAGATTCCTGAATCCATCCACCGACATCAGCGAGATTCTCGAAATCCAGCAGAACTCGAAACTCTTTGTGGATGAGCTGGATGCGCGTCAGAATTTCATGGCCGAGGGCATGATAAACGGAAGTGCACCATCAGCTGAAAAAATAAACAACATAAGCGTAGACCAGTACCATTTCACCAACTCAAAAATCTGGTTCATCGCAGCGGCATTGCTTACTGTGAGCACATTAGCTGCCATAATATTAGCTAATACCGATACAATATCGCCATACTGGGGCCTGGCGATGTATATGATACAGATGGCGGTTTTCGCAGCTAATGGCCATAAAACTTCGGCACTCGAGGAGAGCATCGGTCAATACAGCCAGATAATCAGGAAATACGGAAAACTTTTCGACATAATAGAGAAAACCGAGGCCAAACCACTGAAATACAATTTCATAAGCGGCAACCGCATAAGCCACGCGCTCAAGGAGCTGCACAGCATAGCCGCCATGTACGAGCAGAGACACAATCTAATGATCATGATATTCGGACAGGGAATTATCAGCTACGATATCTTCCTGAATATCAGATACGAGAAGTGGCTCAGGGAATATTCGGGCGAATCGCAGAAATGGTTTGAAATAGTGCACGACTACGATTTCCTCTTCAGCCTGGCCAACCTGAAATACAACAATCCCGACTACTGCTATCCTGTGCCAGTGGAAGGCAGTTTTATACTGAACGCCGACAATGCCGGACATCCGCTCATAAATCCTGAAAAATGCGTGAGAAACGACATCAGATTCTCCAACTGCAAATTCCTCACCATCTTGACGGGCGCCAACATGGCCGGCAAGAGCAC
>JAZQPB010000253.1:0-21223 GCA_045628165.1 Bacteroidales bacterium
CCCTTCATATCAGCCATGAAACATGGCACTCCGGCCTGACAGAATGTTTCAGCTAATACCTGAAGTGTTACGGTCTTACCTGTTCCTGTGGCTCCGGCGATGAGGCCGTGACGGTTGGCCATCTTGCCAACAATGCTCACAGGACCGTTTTCGCAGTGTGCGATATATAGTCCTTTGTCTTGAAGATACATAAGTTTTACTTTTTTGATTGTTGTTTACTGATGCGAAAGGTAGCAATAATTTTTTTGAATACCAAAAAATTTTTTTGGGGGTGGGGAGGACAATTACCATTTTTCGATTTTGCAGTAATGTTCCTTGCTTTCCCTGTTGTATGAGATGCCAACAAAACGGGTGTTGCCACGGTATTGCTCCAGATTGAATCCATAGTTTTTGTCATAAATCTGTTTTATGGCAGTATTGGCGGCGGTGTCTATTTTCAGTTCTATAATAAGTGCCGGTTTGTCGCACTTGTAGGGTATCATTACCACGTCGGCAAATCCGTCGCCTGTGGGCAGTTCCATGAAAACGGTGTAATAATCCTTGGCGGATATAAACGACAGCATTATGGCTGATGCAAAGCAAGCCTCGTTGTTGTATTGCAGATTGCTCATTACCAGAGAGTGCGAGCGCTTAAGAGAATCGGCCACAGCCTGCCCGTCGCCCCAGATTACGGATTCCAGCAGTTCGTCTGATTCCTTGATAATCTGTGGTACAGTGCCGAAGTTGTTCAGTTTCCTGATGGCGCGCAGCCATTCTTTCGATACCTCATAGTTGGGGATAAAACATGTGCAGTCATGTGGATTGTAGCCCAGATATCCCAAGTGGACAAGGTACGTGAATACAGAATCCTTGGAATCGAAACAATCCAGTGTATTCAGGTAATCGTCAACGTCGATCCTGACGCTTTGTCCTCCAATCAGTTTGGCCACGTCTTGCTGAATGCCCTCGAAATCGGAACGCATATAGGCCGTCACAACCTCGAAGCTTCCGGTCTTAGACCAATAACTCTTGACGCTTTTCGACAGCATGGCCTTAACTACCGAATTGGAATTGAACAGCTCTACGCCGTCAATCTTGTAGCCGTCGTACCAGCGCTTGATTTCCTCTTCGTCAACACAGTATTGTTTGCAGAGATTGGCGACTTCATCCTTGGTAAAGCCGATGAAGTTTTCCAGCGGAGAAGCGCTTATCATTGTGTATTCGTCGAAGTTGTTGAGCTTGCTCTGGATTCTGTCGCGCACAATGGGAAGTATTCCGGTAAGGAATGCGAGCGAGATGGCCGGTTTAAGTGGTTCGTTCTTGAAAAGGCCAATCAAAAGGTCGAGGAAACTTTGAAACATGGTTTCAGAGCATTGGTTCCTTACAAAGAAATCGTACTCGTCTATCAATATTACAAAGGTCTGCCCTGTCTTTGAATAAACCTTTCCCACGCAATCCGCAATAGTATGGCAGTCAGAAAAATCCAGATTTGGGAATTCCGCTACAAATTCGGTTTTTACTGACGAATTGAGTTTGTCGAAAAACTTATCCTTGTCTTCTGTCTTTATGGTGCTCCAGTATCCATTGAAATCCAGTTGGATAAGATTGAAAGTATTTATGTTTTTCTTGAATTTCTCTATGTCGGATTTCTGGGTTAACTCTTTGCCAATCTTGAGTTTCGCAAACAATTCCTTGGAATCGCAACCCTTGGAATAATAAGCGGCAATCAGGCTTTGGACCATAGTTTTTCCGAACCTGCGTGCCCTCGACATGCAGATCAACTTCTGGTCGGTATTCGCCATGTTGTTGAGTTCCTTAAGTATCAGCGACTTGTCCACATAAATCTGTGAATTGAGTCCCTGAAGGAAACTCTCATTTCCTGGGTTGAGATATAGAGCCATAACTGACGTACTTATTTTTATGCAAAGATGCGGAATTTTTTGGTGTTTTGCAATAGAGGTGTGGATAAAAAATACTAAACCTATTTCAAATAAATTATCCTATATTTGCATCAACAAATCAATCAAAACTATGAGTGCTGAAATCAAAGGAATCAACCAACTCGAGCAGTTGCCGACCACAAACATTTGCCCTATCTCCCGTCAGAAGAAGAACTTCGTCAGGAACTGGAAAATGCTGGAAGACTGAAGGAGAAATAATAAAAAAAGGGCGCTTACGAAACTTTTCCGTTTCAGAAGCGCCCTCTTAATTCTTAATTAAATATCTCTTAATTACTTGTCGATACCCTCGATGGTCTTAATCTTGCCATCTACCCACTCAATCTCGCAAACCTTGAGCGAGCGGAGCCATGACTTGCCGCCTGAAGGTACTGAGTCGTGGTGGAAGAGATACCACTTGCCCTGGTATTCGATGATGGCGTGGTGTGTGGTCCAGCCTACTACTGGGGTGAGAATCTCGCCCTGGTATGTGAATGGGCCGTATGGATTGTCACCTACTGCGTAGCAGAGAAGGTGGCTGTCGCCGGTTGAGTAAGAGAAGTAGTACTTGCCGTCCTTTACGAAAGTCCAGCTGGCCTCGAAGAAGCGGTGAGGATCGTTGGCCTTGAGAGGATTGCCGTTCTCATCCACAACCACGATTGGACGTGGAGCCTCGGCGTAATTCATACCGTCCTTGGTGAGGCGAACGCAGCGTGATGGAAGCGCGTCGGCATCGCCCTCTGGCAAGTATGGAGTCTCGAGGTGGATGTTGTCCTTGTATCTCTGAAGCTGACCGCCCCAGAGACCGCCGAAGTAAACGTAAACCTCATTGTCGGCAGGGTTGCGGAAGGCGCACATATCGATGCTGTAAGAGCCGGCGATAGGAGCGGCCTGTGGGATGAATGGTCCCTCTGGATTGTCGGCGATGGCGGCGCCCCAGTGGAATACGTCGTTGCGGTCCTTCAATGGGAAATACATGATGTATTTCTTTACCTTCTTGGAGTAGCCCATGCCTGCGGCCTGCTCCTCGGCATTAGTTGGAACCTCCTGCTCGTACTCCTGTACGTCGCAGTCCCAGAGCTGACGGCCAGCCCATGGAATATCCTCCTGACGGAGCACGCAGCCGCAGTCAACAACCTCGCCGGTCATTGGGTCGCCGTCGATGCGGAGCACGTGGTAATCCTTCATGATGTACTGGTCGCCGTTGTCGTTCTCAACATTTGAGGCTTCCCAGTCGTGAGAAGGATAGATATAGATTTTGCCGTTGAATACGTGAACTGATGGGTCTGCCATGTAGTCGGCAGGGAATAAATAACGTTTTGTTGTTGCCATGATTATATCAATTATATGTTCAAGTGATTGAAGTAATCGAAGTGATTGAAGTAATTGAACGCAAAAACTCAATCACTTCGATCACTTCAATTACTTCGATTATTAATTACTTCAATTACTTCTCCTTCCTAAGGTCAATCAGCTTCTGGATTGTTGGCTTTGGCTGACTGTTGCGGTCGAAGAGGGTTGCGTAGTCGCTGCGGCCACGGATCGGGAAGTCGTTTCTCCATGAGTTGGCGTCGTTGAAACACCAGAATCCTACACGCTGGATGCTGCCCTTGTGCTTGAGGAGCATCTTGTAGAATCCGCACCAGAAGTCGTCGGCCTGGGCCTGAACCTCGGCTGGAAGTCCGTCCTTGTAAGGATCCATCTCGGGACGGTAGGCGAACTTGTCGCTGATGTTGGCTCCCGAGAATCCGTATGGATTTGGCAGGATAGAAAGGTCGAGCTCAGAGAATCCGGTCTTTACGCCAAGTTTCTCTATGCAGCTGATAGAGTGGTCGTACTGGTTGATTACAGTTTCGGCGCCGTCCTCCAGGATTATGTGGCCCTGCATGCAGATGGCGGAAACCTTAAGACCGCCCTCGATGAGAGGCTTGAAGAAGTTGCAAACAGCCTCCACCTTTGTGGCCTTGTTCATCGAGAAGTCGTTGTAGAAGAGCTCGATGGTGCTGTCGGCCTCGTAGGCGTACTGGAATGCGAGAGGGATAAACTCCTCGCCGAGAATCTGATAGAATGGGCTGTTGCGGAAACTGCCGTCGTCCTCGAAACACTCGTTGCAAACGTCCCAGGCGTCAACTCTGCCCTTGAAGTGGCTTACCACGTTGGTGATATGCTCCTTCATATAGACTTTGAGCGTATCAGCTGATACCAAACTTCCGTCCTCATTGTAGTGGAACCATCTTGGACACTGGGAGTGCCAGATAAGGCAGTGACCCATCACCTTCATGCCTGCGCATTTGGCCTTGTCCACAAACTGATCGGCAAGGGTGAAATCGTAGCGGTTGCGCTCGGGATGTACCACCTCGCTCTTCATGCAGTTTTCGGCCACCACCCAGTTGAAAGTCTTGGTGATCTTGTCCCAGTTGGAGGTCTGGTCAGCTGATACCATACCTGTGTAGTCGCGTCCTTCAGCCATCTTGCTATCAGCTGCCACCTCCCACTGATTTACAGAGCAGCCTGTGTACCAGCAGTCCTCGTAAGCCTTGGCGAGGGATGGAGTCTCGCTCTGTGTATTATCTTTCTGAGCGCCGCCACAGGCAGCCAGCAATGTGGCCGCCAATGGAAGTGCTATAAATCTTGAAATATTCACGATTTGATAATGCTTTTCTGTTTGTTACTTATTACGCTCCTCGATAGCGCGGTTGATCTCGTCGATCTTCTCGTCGGTGAGCTCGTATTTGTTGATGATCCACATTGCCACAAGCAGGAGTATTGCAGGAATACCGCAAAGCAGCATCAGGATACCATGCCACTGAATGGCTGGAAGGTCGAAGTTCAAACGCTCTGCGTTGTAATATGCTCCGGCAGCATTGCTGACGCTCATCATTGCAAATGCTGTGATGAAGAAGAATGCGATGATACGGAGAGGACGGTTGGTGGCAAACTCTTTCCAGAGGTCGCTAACCTTCACATTCTCTGTTTCCTTGCTGTCCATTACCACACGCTCCTTGCACTGGCTGAAGCAGAAGAGTAAGAGTGCGAGACCTACAAGGCTGAAGATCAGGATTGTGAGGAACCATGCGCCTGCGATTTCGTCGTTTACCTTGGCTGCCTCTTCTATCTCTTCGGCTTCATTGTATGATACCATCCACAATACTGCGCCTGGAACCACGCCACCGAGAGCCATACCGGCCTTGTAGAAGATACCGGTGAGGGCGTTTACGATACCGGAGATACGCTTGCCTGTGGTGTACTCGCTGTAAGAGATTACCTCAGGAACCAATGCCCACATATAACCTGTGGCAACGATTACGCCGGTTGATTTAATGAACTGTGCGATATCCACCAAAAGCTCGTTGAGAGTAAACTCGCCAAACAATACTGTATCGATGCCGATGCGGAGCCATGCCACGATGTAGAGCATCACCATACCTATAATGCCCACGATGAGAAAGAGGTTGAACATTCCGGTCTTGCCGATCTTGTTCTTGATGGCTGGTACCAGTGGCATGAAGATGAATGCCGGCAATGAGCCCAGACCCATGAAGAGGGCGTCCTTGGCTGCCTTGGCAATGTCGTCGTTCAAGAAAGATGCTATGATGATAGGAATACCTGCACTTACCACGAAACCGCCGATGTTGGCCATGAACATACGTACAGAGGTGAGGATGGTAATCTCGTTGGTATCACGGGTAAGCGAGCTGTTGAGCGCACCGTAAGGAACATTTATCAATGTATATAGCATAGAGAGACCCACATAGGTGACGTATGCGTATATCAGTTTGTAAATGTAGTCGTGATGAGCCAATCCGTTCCAGAAGCAGAGGATGGCCAAAACAGTTAGCGGAAGACCTGCAAGCAACAGGTATGAGCGGTATTTTCCTAATTTAGGATTATTCTTATCTACGTATGTACCTACCAATGGATCCCACAATACGTCGATGACACGTACTACGAGGAACATGATAGAGGCATCGCCTGGATTGATACCGAAAACATTTGTGTAATAGAACAGAAGCCAGATACTTACTGTCTGATAGATCAGGTTTTGAGCCAAGTCTCCCGAACCGAATCCGATTCGCTGAGCCCAAGATAATTTGTAGAAACCGTTGGTCTCTGTTGTTTGAGTGTCTGTCATAATAATCTTTAGATATAATTGGTAAATAATTAATTACTTCAATATTTTTGCGGCGTATTTGCCCATAGCCTCGTATCCGGCTGGGTTCAGGTGGAGCCAGTCGTCGGAATACTCTGCCTTAAGCTTCTGAGGATCCTGAGGGTCGCGAACCTCGGCGTCGAAGTCTATTACTCCGTCGATCTTGTCGGTGGTGCGTATCCACTCGTTTACTACCTGACGTGCGGTCTCGTGCCATGGTGTGAAGTAGCTGTTGCCCTTGAATGGGGTGATGGTGCCCATGTAAACCTTCATGCCGGCGTCCTTGGCCTTGGCGATGAGGGTCTCGTATGCCTCGATGAGTTTCTTGGATTTCTCCTCAGAGTTCCATGCCCAGCCTATGTCGTTTACGCCCTCGAATATCACGAGAGTCTTTACTCCGCGCTGAGATAGGATGTCGCGGTCGAAACGCTTGAGAGCAGGCTCGGCCAATCCGCCTTCTATCACGCAGTTGCCACCGATTCCGAGGTTCAATACGCCTACCTTGCCCTCGTATGTGTTTGCGAGGAAGTCGGTCCAGCGGTTCTGGAGATTGGTGGTGGTGCCGCGTCCGTCGGTGATGGAGTTGCCGAGACAGGCTATGATACGTGTGTCCTGGTCGGTCTTTATGTCGAGCGAGCCGATGCTGTACCAGTGGTCGAGTTTCTCCTCGGTTACGAATGCAGACTTGGGCTTGCTCTCGCCCTTCATGATGTACGAAGTGGTGCGGCTGCCGCGGTGAGTGGTGGGCTTCTCAGGTGTGCGCTCGCCGTAACATACTGTGATGCTGAGTTTCTGAAGAGGTGTGAGCTTGTAGGCCAGCTCGTCGCAGAAAATGCTCTGACCAGCCTCGAGAGTGATGCTCTTCTTGCCGTTGAATGTGAGATACTTGGCCGACTTGGCGTCTATCTGGTCGAGGTCGCCGTTGGCTATATATACCGACTTGATATCCACTGGAGTGGCGCTGAACTCGTTGCTGAGCATCATGCGGAGTTTATCGCCGCCCAATGATACGTGTATTACCTGACGAACCGATCTATTGGAGAGACTGGCTTTGGGATAGTCCCATGGATCGAGTGGTGCCTCTATGGCTGTGGCCCATGTGCCTTTCCATACTTGCTGGTCGGTCTGGGCGAATGATGTATGGGCTGACAGAGTCAGTCCTAATAGTCCAATAAGAAAAAGTCTTTTCATAATTTTTTGTTGAATAATTTTCACAAAGGTAGTAATAATTTTGCACAAAAAATACACGTTAAGCATAAAATTTCTTAACGTGTATTTAATATCGGAATTATAGAACGCGTTATCCGCGTTCCATAAAGTTCAGTCTTATTCAGCCACGAACTGGCTCTCGGTGCCGAAGAGGTGGCTTCTGCTGTAGCCGCCGAAGTCGATTACGATCTTCTCTACCACGAGGCCCGGCTCTATAGGAGCTATGCTGAGTACGTGGTCGCCCTCGCCTGATACAGCGATGGTTTCTACCTTCTCGATGATTCTGGTGGCCACAACGTCGTACATGTGCCACTGGTTCTCCTCCACGCAGTCGCCGTTGTAATTCACCTCCACGCTCTTGCCGCCGTCGATGGCGAGCATGTAGCGGTGACCCTCGTGACGGATGAATGGGAGAGTAGAGTTGGTGATTACGTGTACCTTTACGCTGTCAACGCCCTTGGGCAGGCGGAACTTGTATTCAAGGCTTGCGCCCTCGGCAGGCACATTGTAAGGCATCAGGGCCACAGCCGACTTGGTGCGTCCGTAGGTTGGGATTACTGTCCACTTGGCCTGAGAGTTGTCGTTGGCCTTGTAGAAGTGCTCGGCCTCTATTGAGATGTAGCCTATGTTGCTGACAGCCACGGCATTCTTACGCTTGCTGTCTGTAAGGCGTGTGGTTGTAGGACGGATGTTGTGGGATGGGTCGTTCCAAGAGCGGTAGCCGATGTGGCTCTGGTCCATCAGATGGTTCCACTTGCCGCCGTTGATGCTGTGGTATTCTATGGTGTAGAGTGAGTCGCGGTCGAAACACTCGTCAACCTTGTCGGCCCACTCGTTGGCCTCCATATCGCCGAGCGATGCGAGATACTGGTTCTGAGCCCATGCGTAGTACATTTCGTAGATGTTGGCCATGGTCTGTACAGGGAAGAGGCACAGCTGATAGAATGCATCCTTGTACTTCTCGTCGAGAGAGTAGTAGAGTCGGAGAGCCTCGGCCTCAAGAGCCTTGTACTCGTTTACGGCCTCCTTATACTCGCCTGAGTGGAGGTTGTAGGTGCGGATGTTGAGCATCTCGGGAGTTACACGGCCATTGTATGTGCTGTATTTCTCGATGATGTTGGCTGCTGCCTTGGCGTTCTTCTCGCCGAAAGCGTCCTTGCAGAACTCAAGAGTGTGCTGGCGGAAGTTCTGAGCGTTGAATGCGTTTGGATTCCAAGCCATGCGCAGGAAGAGGTCTATTGGGTACTCCATAGGCTTCAGGTCGCCCACGTTGAGAATCCAGAGACGGTCGATGCCGTACTCCACGCAGAGGTTCATCTGCTCCCAGAGGTGTGCGATAGGAGTGATGTTGGTCCACTTGCTGCTTCTTGGAGCGCCTACGTAGTCCACATGGTAATACATACCCCAGCCGCCCTTGTGCTGGGTGTTTGGCACCTTGCGGATGTTGCCCCAGTTGTCGTCGCAGAGCAGGATGAGTACGTCGTCGGGCACGCGGAGGCCGTTGTCGTATAGAGTCTGCACCTCCTTGTAGAGAGCCCAAACCTGCTGACGTTTCTCGGCAGGCTTGCCGGTCTCCTCGGCTATTATCTGGCGCTGGTTCTTGAAGATGCGCTCCATGAGCTTGATGTTTTTCTGTATAGGATTCACGTACTCGTCGTCGTGACCTTCCTTGCCGCCAAGGCCGGTGTCGCCGTCGCCGCGCATACCTATGGTGATGAGGTCCTCGTTGTTTTTGGCGCGGCGGATACCCTCACGGAAAAACTTGTCGATTACCTGCTGATTCTCATCGTAGTCCCAAGGACCGTTCTCCTTGCGGTGACGTGCCCACTCCTGGTGGTTGCGGGCCATAGGCTCGTGGTGCGATGTTCCCATCATGATGCCCATCTCGGCTGCAAGCTCGCCGTTGCGTGTGTCGTCGGCGTAGAATGCGTTGCCCCACATGGCTGGCCACATGTAGTTGGCCTTCAGACGGAGAAGCAGCTCGAATACATGCTCGTAGAAGTTGCTGTTCATGCCTCGTGCCAGGCCGGGGATGGCGGTAGGGCACTCGCTGTCAGGGAATTTCTCCTTTACCCAGCCAGAGAGACATGGAGCCTCGTCGTTGAGGAAGATACCGCGGTAGCGTACCACAGGCTCGCCGGCTGTGTGCTCGCCGTTCTTGATGTAGATGGCGCTGTGCTTCTCTACTGGAACGTCGGCCCACCAGTACCATGGTGATACACCCATCTGCTCGCTGAGCTCGTAGATACCGTAGATGGCGCCTCTCATATCGCTGCCGATGATGTAGATGGTGCCGTCGATGGCCTTGATAATGAACTTCTCAACCTTGCCCTGCAGTTGCTTGGGGTCTATCTGTTTTTTCTTGATGAGCTGCTTCATGAAGGCGGTGTTGCCCATGGTGGCCACTACTATTTTTGTATCAGCTGATATCTCGTTTTTTATATCAGCTGATATGCTGGCAACCGCCTTGATATCCTTGCAGAGGTCCTGACAGGCGCGGATGAGGCCCTTGCAGTCCTTGTCGGCGAGGTATATCGAGATGTTCTTGCCGTTGATGAGCTCGGTGTTGCTGCCACTCGATGCGTATTCCACAAATCTTGGAGCATTCTGTGCCAGTGCCGACATTGCCATCAGCAATGCAAGTGTTAGCAATAATGATAATTTTTTCATCTTTAGTAAATGGTTATTTATTGTAATTTAAGAACTATTGTAGTTACACTTTCCCTTGGCAGATTGATGGTGCCGCCTGGTACAATGTTCTCAAGTTTCTCGTAGCATCTGCTGTTGCGCTTGTTGTTGAGCGACTGATAAGCCTCCACCTCCGCAATCTCCTGTCCGGATACCTGGATCTCGTAGTTGAGTGTTTTGGTTGTAGGGTTCACTACTATTACAGTCACCGACTTTCCGTCAGGACTTACGAAGGCTGAGCTCTCGGTACCCTGCTCGGCGCTGTCGTTGATATCCACGCGCTTGTAGCCGGCATCTATGTGCTTACTGAAGTGCTTGATGAGGTAGTAGAATGGGCCTACCTTGTAGTTGCTGTTGTTGTCGGTGTATACTATGCATGGAATCTCGCTGCCGATATTGTTGTCGATGTGATACCAGAAGAGGTTCCAGTAGAGATATGCCGAGCAGTTGGCGTAGATGAGCTCGTACTGTATTGTGCGTGCGGTCTTCATCCATCCCATGCCGTCGTATTCGGTCATGAAGTTTGGACGGTCGGCCATCTCGGTGCCCAGGGTCTGCATTCTCTGCTTAATGTAGTTGATGTCGCTCTCCTCGTTGAAGTTGTAGAGATGGTAGCTGTAGCCCCAGAGTCTCTCCGGATTTGCGCCGGTGGTTGGGATCTTCTTCCAAGGGTAGAACTTCTCCAATACGTCGAGGTTCTCGGCCTCGCAGGCGAGCATCTTGGGCATCTGGTCGCCGTAGATGTTCTTGAATCTGTTGTAAACGCTATCGAAAGCCGAGTAGTAGTTGGGCTCTGTGTGGGTGTCGTTGTAGCTCCACTTGCAGGTAACCCAGTCGGCGGCGTAAGAGCACTCGTTCTGGATATTGAGGTAGTCGGGCATGAAGCCTATGTTTTCGAATGCGTCCTGGAAGAACTGCGCGTACTGGCCGTATGCCACCTCGCGCTCGGCTCTCATGCGGTCTTTGTCGTTCTTGTCGTAAACGCTGTTCTCGCCGTACTTCAGCATTCCGCGCTCGCGCTGACCGTTGCTCTTGAGTGCGGCAGGAGGTCCCCAGCAGCTCATGAGTACCTGAATGTCAGGGTTGTATTCCTTGGCCTTTGCTACCAGAGTCTTGGTGTTCTCCAGCAGATACTTGTCTTCGTCGCTCCATGTGGAAACCTTGTTTTCTGGATAGTTATTTGGGTAATACCACATACCCACGCGCATGATGTCCATGCCGAGATCGTCGAAGAGGAGGTCGAATATCTCCTGCTTCTTGGGATTATCGAGCAGCATGTGGGTCATCCAGCAGAGCGCTCCTCCGAATCCCTGCATTGTCTGGTGCTGGATGCCGAGATCCACGTTGAACATTCCGTCAGGTACTATAGGGCCTGGTGTAGGATCATCAGCTGGATCAATATAGCCATCGATTACTGCGATTACCTCTACGATGGTAATCTTGTTGTTGAGGCCTAAGTTGTAGAATCTTACGGTCTGCAAGCCGTTGGTCCAGTCGCCGGGCTCAAACTCTATGGCCTTTACGTCGGATCCCATCTTAATGTCGCAGGCGTTGTCGTTGCCTTTTTCTCCGTCAATCCAGGAAACCTGTGTTGAGTTGTAGTGGCATACAGCGCCGATAGTCTTTTCTACTGAGGCGTCCTTGTATTTTACAACGAATTTCTTTGGATTCTTGGCGGCCATCTCGTCGGGAACGCTGAAGCCGAACTCTCCTGCCTTCCAATCAGCGTCGCCCTGGCCCATTTTGAAAGTAACTGAGCCATCAGCATTGTATGTAACATCGGAGAACTGTGACCAAACATCGTAAGAGCCATCTGTGAGGTCGAGCTTGTAGCCTACGGCCTCGGTTGGTGTTGGGTCTGGATTGGGTTGTGGCTCAGGCTCCGGGTCGGGATTTGGCTCCGGGTCTGGGTCAGGATCAGGTTCTGGAGTTACTATTTCCTGTCCCGGTTTGTCGTTTTCCTTGCACGATGCGGCAGGAAATACCATGGCTAACATCGCCATGTAGATGAATAACTTTTTCATAATTTTTTTGTTTAAAAAATTATGAAATCCGAATTACGAATTACGAATGCTTTTCAGATAGGCAAATTCGTAATTCGGATTTCGTAATTCGGATTTCGTAATTCGTAATTATTTAGTCTTTCTGTCTTTCGATGTAAGCCTTCTTGATTCTCTTGGCCTCGCATTCTTCTACGGATTTGTATTTCAGCTGGCCAAGTGATGCTGGAATCTCCATCTTGCTGAACTGCTGGAAATAGAGCAGACAGGCGTCTCTCCACCACTGAGCTTCGTCGAGCTGGATGGCGAGCTTGCCCTCGGTCTCCTTGTAAACGTCGGGATATACCTTGCCGTTCAGTGATTTCCACTGCTTCTGGAATGTGGCAACCCTGTCGGCGCCGCGGAAATAGTGCTCGCACATTTCTTCCCAGAGAGTGTTGCCGTTCATCAGGTAGAAATCCCATGGCAAATGGTGGAACCAGAGGAGGAATTCCTTTGGACAGAGGTTGGGATCATCGTACATTACGCGGAGAGGAGCCTGATACTGACTTGTGGCGTTGCTGCCGGTCTTGCTGCGGTTGAAACCGATGCCGTCGGCGGCTGCCTTGTGGTAATATGTTGGCATCCAGTCGGGACGCGCACCCTCTATGGCGCACCATGGCTGAGGTCCGTAGTGGTCGCTCCAGCCCATCAGGTGATGCAGTCCGAGAGGAGTCATGTAGTCTGTGATGGCCTCACGCGATTTCATCATGATATCCACTATGGTTGGAAGAGCGTCCTTGTTGTCGGTGATGGTCTGCAAAGCCCATTCCTTGGCGATGGCCTGACTGCTGAGAGTCGGGTCCCAGGCCAGACGGCCGAATGCGTACCAGTTGCTCTGGGCGAATACGTATCCGCACCAGTTTTTCATAGTACCTGTATTAGCTACACCGGCAATAGCTGTAAGTTTCTGATCGAGAGTGGTCTGAGCCACGGTCTTGCCGTCGCAGAATGTAGGATAGTCGAGGAACTCCTTCCACATGGTGGAAAGGTAGCAGAGATGGTCGCTGAAACCGAGATATTCCTGGGTAATCTGAACCTCGGCCATTATCTGGGTCTTCTTCATGGCGCCGAAGAGTGGGCTGAATGGCTCTCTTGGCTGGAAATCTACTGGACCGTTCTTTATCTGGATGATCACATTGTCGTCGAACTTGCCATCGAGAGGCATAAACTCGTCGTAAGCCTGCTTGGCACGGTCGCCACCCTGAGGATTGTAGACAAATGCTCTCCACATCACGATACCGCCGTGAGGCTTCAGAGCCTTGGCGAGCATATTGGCGCCGTCGCTGTGGGTGCGGCCAAAGTCCATAGGACCGGGCAGACCCTCAGAGTTGGCCTTTACGAGGAAACCGCCGAAATCTGGAATCATTCCGTAGATCTCGTCAACCTTCTTCTCCCACCATTTGATAACCTTGTTTTCCAATGGGTCGCTGGTCTTCAGCTTGCCGAGGGCGGTTGGTGAGCTGAAATTAACAGCCAGATACACCTTTATATTATATGGACGGAGAATGTCGGCCACTTTCTTTACGCCTTCCAGCACCTCCTTGCTGAGTACCTGGGGATCGGCGTTCACATTGTCGAGCACTGTGGCGTTTATTCCTATGGATGCGCAGGCGCGCGCGTAGGTCTCGATATCCTCGCGGTAGTTTATCTTGCCGTCCTTAAACCAGATGGAGAGTCCGGCGTATCCGCGCTCCACCGATCCGTCGGGATTGTCCCAGTGGTTTAGGCAGCGCACCTGATATGCAGGTATCGATGTGTAGTCCTTGGGCATATTGCCGAGGCGCAGGCGGCGCTGCCACTCATATACGCCGTAGAGCAGGCCTGCCTGAGAGTTGGCTATAATCTGGGTGTTGTTCTTGTCGTAGTCGTACTTGATGGTGAAGCCCTCGGCGCCAAGATGCTCGGGAGCCTTGGTTGTAATCAGGCTTATCGTGTTGGTGGTTTTCTTGTCGGTCTTCTTGAGCGCCTTCAGCTCCTTGCCATTAAATTTGGCTATTGCGAACTGAATCTCCTTGACAGCAGTAGGTGTCTGACCCTTATCTGTCTTGAAATCAAGATAATAGTTTTGAGGCAGCTGAACCGAAGCCTGAGCGGGCCAGTGGGCGAGCCAGAGACTGTCGGTCTGCGCATCAGCTGATGGGGCAATTAATATTGCCAGCATAGCAATCAGAATGGTGAAAAATCCACGTGTCATGTAATGGTAAATATTAAATTTAAGTTAAACTAATTAATACAAAAGTAACATCTTCTGCCGACATATACAAATACAATAAGATAAAATATGTAACAAAATAGATGTTGAAATGTAACATGAAAAAAAAATTAAACTTTTTTATTCATTCCTACGCAAAAAATGCAACAATAAAAGTGACAAAGCATACGGGAAATGAAATATTCTGATTACATTTGCATCAGCAAAAATAACACTGAATATTATGAACCCGTTTTCTACCGAACTGCTCAATAAGATAACGTCGATACTCGTAAAACGTTTTATAAGCTCAGGCAGCATACCGCCCGACGACTATGACGACGTAACGCAGAATCTGCGTGCACGCTATCTGGCCAAGAAAAGCCACATAGAAAGTCTATACAAGGGTGATGCACAGCCTCAGACTTATATGACAAGTGTACTTAGAATGATGCTTCTTGAGGAATTGCGGCAGATGCAGCGAAACAGGATAGTGACCGAGGACATAGACGCCGAGGGATACCATCTCGAAAAACCCGACAGAGCGCTGTCGCCCGAGCAGAAGGCCATCATAGAGAACGAGAAAAACCACCTCTCGCGCGTGATGCTCACCATGGGAAAAGACAGGGCAAAGATACTGATGGGGCTCAAGATGCAGTACCGCATACGGATAACCGGACAGGACTTTGCCGACTACCTGGCTGGCCGGCCGTCCAACGGGGCCGAGCAGTATCTGGAGTTCTCCGAGATGGAGCACAACAAGGACATAAACCAGAGGCTGTGCAATATCACAAATCTGGTGGAAGGCGCTCAAAACAAGCCCGACGCCATCAGAATATGGCTGAGCACCAAGCTCGATCAGATAATTAAACGTATGAACGCCACCGGCAAGTCGAAATACGACCCCGAATCTATAGGCATTCTAATGGAATGCATGTATGTGGAATCTTGAAACAACAAATTAATTAACAAATAAAAAAAATGCAGATCATGAAAGAAATAGACGACAACCTGAAAGCCCGACTCGCCGACTACATCAACGGCAAGACCGGCGCTGTAACGGACGAGGAGGTCCAGCTGATGGCAGACAACGATGCCCTGGCCGCCGAGGTGATAGAGATAGCTGATATAGCCCTTGAGGCCGAAAAGATATCCGCCTTCGGTGAATCCACCAGGAAGCAGGGCAAGGGTACCACCATACGCCTGGTGATACTCGCGGCCGCCGCATGCATAATTCTCGGCATAGGCATGGGGCTCGTATTCCAGAACCATTCCGGCAACACCGTGGCACCATCCCAAGGCGCGCTTGCCGAGGCGTCGGGGCTCAGCAAGGGATACCAGAGCCTGCCCGAAGACATAGAGAAACTCATGGAATCGGCCTCCGTCGGCAACTCATTCGACTATCCGCCATGCCAGCCGTTCGACATTGTGCTCCCCAAGCCATGCAACGGCGACACACTCGTGCTGTGCAACGCCCAGAACCAGCAGCTCCTGAAAACCAAGGTAAACGACAACTACGCGCCAATAGAGGGCCTCGCATCGGGACTCTACTATTACTACCTCATCTACAATCCTACAATAAAAGGTGTACTCTCGGTAGGCGAAGACGAGTATCCGCAGATTCCATAAACTTTTATTTTTATTTTGTGAAATCAAATAATTTTTTATATATTTGCTAATACATACAGCAAAAAATCATTGTATAAAGAATTAATTGATACACAGATAATTATGGAGTTTAATTGGGACTATTTCAAGAGCCAGTACCAGAACGAGCAGGAGGCCCGTCAGGGATTTACACAGCTGTGCGATATCCTTATGACGAAAAATTACCCTGAGTTCTTCATCAAAAATTCCGACAGCATAAGCGAGGAAAACAACAAAGTGGACAAACACCTCACCAAGAAGTGCAAGGTATTCCTGCCAAAGTACTTCCTGGACGGAGTTTCCAATTCCAGAAAGGGACAGATCCGCAAATCCCTCAACGACAACCTCCCATACATGAAGGCCAACCAGATAACCGAGTGGTATCTCCTGATGCCCCTCGAGTTTTCGCCCGAAGAGCAGAACTGGTGGGAAAACTGGTCGCTCCGCATCAAGCAGGAAAACGGAATTACTCCATACGCATTCCTCGGCGGCAAGATAGTGGACATGATATCCGAACTCCTGGACTACGATTTCAAGGGCACCGAGCTGATACCCAAGAAATTGCGTCAGGAAATATCCGTGGATGCGCCCAGGGAAATGCCCGAAGGCGATATGCTGATGTTTGTACAGGACGAAGCCGCGGATATCATACCAGCTGATACCATTTCAGCTGATAGCGTGTCAGCGGATATCATATCAGCTGATAGCATGCCAGCTGATACCATATCAGCTGAAACCCCATCAGCTGAAACCACAGTAGAGACAACTACCACCACCACAACAACTACTACTACCACCGAAACCACCACAATAATAATAGAGGAGGAGGCACAGGCCAAGGAGCCTCAGAAAGCCGCCACCGTAATAGCGCCCGACGGCAACGAGACTCTCACAGTATTTGCCGGAGCATCAAGGCCATCAGCTGAAACCCAGACTCCCGAGCCGGAGCCTGCCGAGGAGAAGACCTCCAGGAAAAAGACAGCCGTTGCAGAACCCACTCTCTCTCAGCTGAAACGCTCTTGGAACTTCAAGCAGAAATTCGAGGCACTGGAAGCCGAGAAACTCGCACTCCCTACCGCCAAGGACAACAACCAGCGCGCCGTATTCGACAAGCGCCGCGAAAACAGCAACGTAAAGAACTACCTGAACGATTTCGTATTCGGCGATATGTCGAAGTTCAAGGGCAAGGAGCTCATAAAGAAGGCGCAGATATACGTAACCAACAAGCAGTATTCGCGCGGACTGTACATCTTTGAGTACGCCAACGCCAAGCAGCTGGTAGACGATGCCGAGCTTAAGAGCGACTACTACAAGGGCGTAGACGAGGCCAACTTTAAGCTCACATACAAGTATTACATGATACTGGGCGACCTCCAGTTTGCCAAGCGCGACTACATAAACGCATCGGAGAGCTACAACAGAGCCATGAACGTAATCCACGACTACGAGGAGTCGCTCTCTGAGATTCAGACACTTGAGACCGCCACACTATCGCCGCTGATAAGGGACGACGAGGCCGAAACCAAATATCTGGAGGCCAAAGCCGAGTCGCTGCTCCAGGTGGGCGAATTCGCCAAGGCCATAGAGAACTTCAAGGCCGCCCTTAACCTCGACCCTCAGAACGAGGACATCAAGGAGCGCCTGAATCTGGCCATGTATCTCGAAAACTCCAACTATTTCAAGCATCCGCTGCTCCGCTGGCTCAATATCTTCATAGCGCCGTTCTATTATTACAAGGCCAAGAAGATAGATCCAAACATCAGGGAGCTGCAGAAGGCCGACAAGCTGCGCAACCGCGCTATATGGGGCGTGGTGGTGATGCTGCTGGTGATATTGGCCCTGGTGGCTCTCTACCTCTTCGGCAAGAGGGTGATATCGCACCAGCCCGCCGAGAGCGAAAACGCCATAACCGTAAAGCCGGCCGTAACATCCAAGGACCAGTACCTGAGCAAGGGCGACTACTATCTCGACAACGTGAGCCCGGCCACACCTCACTACATTGATTCGGCAATATACGCCTACGACATGGCCCGCCGTCACGACAACACCGACTCGCTGGCACAGCTCGGCTACGCCAAGGCAATGCTCGCAAGAGAAAACTACATCCGCCAGGTGCAGCAGAACATAGATTCCGACAGCGCCGCGTACTATCTGCGAATGCGCCGTCCTACCGAGGGTCTCACCCTCTTCAAGTACAAGTACGACCCATACAACGACACCACAAAGCGTAAGTTCGGATTCACCGACACACTGGGCAAAGTGGTGATAGCGCCTGTATACGATTTCAACATCTCCAAGATGAACGGCCAGGGCGAGACATTCCACGACGGACGCGCCAAGGTGTGCCTCCACGTGGGCAACGCCGACACCGTATATTTCTGGATAGACCAGCTCGGCAACAGGATCGACGGTCTGGATGCCGACGGCAATCCGATAGACTAACGTTTTTTTGCTATCAGCTGATAGCGCAATAACAAAATCCATTCTTCCAAAAGAAAATATTTTTTGGGAGAATGGATTTTTTTATGTAATTTTACCAGCCAAATCAGATAAAAGAAATGTTACGCTCAAAACTACCAGAAACCACCAGGACGGCATTGGGTGAGATTCAGAAAATCGCATCCGAGAGCTCCGACTGCATAGACTTTGCAGCCGCCGTGCCAGGATTGGATATGCCCCAGCCGCTCAAGAACGGCATCATAAGGCATATTCAGGATGGACGCAGCCAGTATGTGCCCATAGAGGGACTGGAGGATTTGAGGAAAACAATGGCCGGATTCTACGAGAATTTCCACAGCCACAAGTACAATCCCGATACCGAGATCACCATTACCGCCGGCGCGTCGGAGGCAATATGGGCCGCGATAACGGCCGTTGTGCACGAGGACGACGAGGTGATAGTGATAGAGCCGAGTCATGAGAACTACGTGCCGGCCATCAGGATCAACGGCGGCACTCCGCTCTTTGTGACGCTCCGCCATCCCGACTACCGCGTGGATTGGAACGAGGTAATCCGCATGGTGAACCAGCGCACCAAGATGATAATCATAAACTCGCCACACACTCCATCGGGCATGGTGTACAGCGACGATGATTTCAGAAACCTTCAGAAGATAGTGGCCGGCAGCAAGATTACGGTATTAGCTGATGAGACCTTCAGCTCGCTTACGTACGGCAGCAAGTTTGTATCGATAGCCAATTACCCGGCCCTGGCCAAGCAGTCCATTGTGATAACATCGCTCAGCAAGGCCCTGAACGCCACCGGCTGGAAAACCGGACTCTGCTGCGCTCCGGCAGATATCACCAAGGAGATACGCCGGATGCACAATTATATATGCAACGGATCCAACGCCGCCGCGCAATACGCAATGTCGGACCTGCTGAAATCTGCCCCGGATATTCTGCTCAAGATACGTGATGCATATCAGCTGAAACGTGATTTGGTATGCCGTCAGCTGAAAGACAGCAGATTCAAGCTGATACCGTCGGAGAGTACATGGTTTCAGCTGCTTGACTATTCCGCAATATCGTCCGACTGCGACAAGGATTTCTGCAAGCGTCTGGCAAAGGATTTCGGCGTGTTGGCATTCCCGATGTCGGTATATTATCACGACAACACCAAGACCAACGTAATCCGCATCTGTTTCGCCCGCCCCGACGATATTATAAAGAAAGGTGTGGAGCGACTGTTGAAGGCAAGCTCAGATTATTAATAAAAACAAACATATAAAATGGCACAGCAAGAAGATAATCTTAAAAAAATCATCTCACACTGCAAGGAATACGGTTTCATATTCCCATCAAGTGAGATTTATGACGGTCTCGCCGCTGTATACGACTACGGTCAGAACGGTGTGGAGCTCAAGAACAACATAAAGGAATACTGGTGGAAGTTCATGACACGTCTCCACGAGAACATCGTGGGTATCGACGCCGCCATATTCATGCATCCTAAGACTTGGGAGGCATCGGGCCACGTATCAGCTTTCAACGACCCACTCATCGACAACAAGGATTCAAAGAAGCGTTACCGCGCCGACAACCTCATCGAGGAGCACCGCGACAAGCTTTACGCCAAGATAGAGAAGGAAGTGGAGAAGGCCGCCAAGCGTTTCGGCGACAAGTTCGACAAGGAGCAGTTCCTTTCAACAAACGAGCGCGTACTCGCCACTCAGAAGGAGATCGACGAGCTTACAGCACGTTACGACAAGGCCCTGAACGCCAACGACCTTGAGGAGCTTCGTCAGATTATCATCGACTGCGAGATTGTATGTCCTATCTCTGGCACCAAGAACTGGACAGAGGTTCGTCAGTTCAACCTCATGTTCAAGACTCAGATGGGTTCTGTATCAGAGGAAGCTTCTACAATCTATCTCCGTCCTGAGACTGCCCAGGGTATCTTCGTAAACTACCTGAACGTACAGAAGACCGGCCGCATGAAGATTCCTTTCGGTATCGCACAGATCGGTAAGGCTTTCCGCAACGAGATTGTGGCACGTCAGTTCATCTTCCGTATGCGCGAGTTCGAGCAGATGGAGATGCAGTACTTCATCAAGCCTGGCACAGAGATGCGCTGGTTCAAGTACTGGAAGACAATGCGCCGCAAGTGGCACGAGGCTCTCGGCTTCGGATCAGAGAACTACCGCTACCACGACCACGAGAAACTGGCCCACTACGCCAACGCCGCTACAGATATCGAGTTCAACTTCCCAATGGGATTCCGCGAGGTGGAGGGTATCCACTCTCGTACAAACTTCGACCTCGGCCAGCATCAGAAATATTCTGGCAAGAAGATCACTTACTTCGATCCTGAGATCAACGAGAGCTACGTTCCTTACGTTCTCGAGACTTCCATCGGTCTCGACCGTATGTTCCTCTCTATCCTCTCCGCATCATACAAGGAGGAGGAGCTCAAGAGCGAGGACGGCAAGGTAGATAAGCGCGTGGTACTCAAGATTCCTGCAGCATTGGCTCCAGTAAAGGTTGCCGTTCTTCCTTTGGTGAAGAAGGATGGCCTTCCAGAGATTGCCGAGAAGCTCATGAAGGATCTCTCTTACCGTTTCGACTGCCGCTACGAGGAGAAGGACACCATCGGAAAGCGTTACCGCCGTCAGGATGCCATCGGTACTCCATTCTGCGTAACCGTTGACTACGACACCCTGAAGGACAACACCGTTACTATCCGCTGGCGCGACGATATGCGTCAGGAGCGTATCGCCATCGACAAGGTTGCCGATCTCGTATCAGCCAACTGCGATATCAACAACATCCTCAAGAAACTCGCCGACGAGGACATCGAGCTTCCAGAGGCATAGTATCAATGGACAATTGATAATTGACAATGGATAATTTAAAAAGCGCTTCTGCATCAGGTTGGTCT
>JAZQPB010000254.1:0-14599 GCA_045628165.1 Bacteroidales bacterium
CCGAAGAAACCCCGACCTTTTTTCCGTTTTTGATGTTTGGTTAAGGTCGGGGCTACGGAACGTGGAGGTCTAACGACCTCGGGGTGATTAATTGAGATATATAATAGGTCCTCTTGAGGACCTTCACGCTCCGTAGCCCCGACCACCACCAAGTCTCAATATCCGCTGAGGTCGGGGAAAATGGCGTGGGAATAATGGCGTGTCAATATTCGAAATGGGGATAATAAAAACAAATATTTATTTATTATCGTAATTATCCAATGCCTTTTGTAATGTTTCTTTTATGGCGTTTTTTAATGTTTCAGGCTCAAGGACCTGGAGAAAGGCTCCGCGTGAGAGTATCTGGCCCTGGAAATCGAGGCTGGGTTTCAGGCGGTACTCGAAGATTGAGTATTCGTCGGTTTTCTCGATTTCCTTTTGTGAGTGGTGGAGTGGGAGGTCTTTCAGGGTGTTGACCTCGCGCTTTCCGAAAACCTTGATCTTGATTTTCTCGGCCTCCATTTTCTCGTTGTTGTAGATTCCGAAACAATCCTGATAGTATTTCTTGGCGCTGAATTTTCCGATTTTGAATTCCTCGTCGAGGATTTCGGCTTTCACGATTCGGTCGATGGAGTAGGTTACGTAACTGTCGCGCTTTTCCTTCTCGTCGAAAGTGTGACCCAAGAGATACCAGCGCTGATGGTAGATTTTCAGACAGTAGGGCTCGAGGATTTTGGTGGTTGACTCGGCCTTCTCGTATTTCTTGTATTCTATCTGGAGTTTGTGGTTGCTCTTCATCGCCTCGATTATCGTTGGCAGGTAGGTATCAGGCGACAAAGGCTCTGTGAGGATTCGGCTCTGTATTTGGACGCTCTCCCTGAGCATGTTGTTGAGGCTGAGGGTGGAGATCATCCATTTGTGGATGGACCCGTTGTTGATGTCGTTGTTGTTGGCAAGGTAGTATTTGAAGCCGTCCTTGGCGTCGCACTCGATGTTGACACCGAAGATGCCCTCTATGGCCTCTTTGTGGCGGTTGAATGTGGAGCGCGCCATTGGCCGGCCCTCGCTCATTGTGGTGCGCTGCCAACGCTCGTTGATTTCCTTGAGTGTGATTTTGCCCATTCGGTTGATGAGTCCAACGAGCCATATATATTCGCTGAAGATTGTCTGTGATCGCATTTTTGATTTTTTTGCAAAGGTAATAAAGATTTTTCAATTCGTCAATACCGAGCACGCCAGGTAAACCGCAAGAACGTTTTGCCTTCGGCGTACCCGGTTACTATTATAGTGCCTTACAGGCGCCAATTGGGTAAAAAAACTTGCTTTTGTTTGAAAAGATTTTTAATTTTGTGGTGAAATTTTAAATATTCAAAACTATGGAAAATTTACCTAATGACCCAGCTATGCTTGTTTCAAGCATTAATATGTTGCTTAGAGATGATGAGTTTGATGATTTGGACTCGCTCTGCAATTATTTCGACAAGGACAAGGCCGAGCTTCTGGCTTACCTGAAGGAGAATGGCTACGAGTATAATGAGAGTCAGAGACAGATGCGTCCGGTGATGTAGAGACGAATAGAATCGAATGTAAACGATTTTTTCTTGGGTTTTGTTTTTGAAATCGGAATATGTTCGTTATCTTTGTAACGTATTTTAAAACCTATAACTATGCTTGTCAAGTTTGATTATGCGATGAAGACCTTGCTGAGAAACAAGGCCAATTTTGATGTCTTGGAGGGCTTTATTGAAGTCTTCCTGGGCAAGAAATGCACTATCATCAACTTGCTGGAGAGCGAGGCCAATCAGGAGGACGAGGAAGACAAGTATAATAGAGTTGACATTAAGGCCGTGGATGAAAACGGTGAAATCTTTATTGTGGAGGTTCAGACCACAAGATATACCTACTATATGGAGCGTGTATTGTTTGGCGTTTCCAAGGCCGTGGTGGAGCAACTTGAAAATGGTGATGATTATGGCAAGATCCATAAAATCTATTCAATATCAATAGTCTATTATGATTTTGGAGTTGGTGAGGACTTCATTTACGAGGGCAAGACAAGTTTCGTTGGCCTCCATAAGAACGACACTCTGAAAATCTCGCGCAAGGAAGATCTCACTCTTGAGGAGATTGAGCGCAACGACAGCCGTCAGTATAAGTTCACCAAATTCGATGCCGGCGATATTATGCCTGTTTATTATATCATCAGGGTAAGGCAGTTCCGTGAGAGCGCCCGCAATGCTATGAATGAGTGGATGGAGTTCTTGAAAAACAATTCAATCCGTCCTGATACTACGGTACCCGGTCTTGAGAAGGCCAAGGAGAAACTTCAGTACGAGAAGATGACTCCCGAGCAGAGGGCCAGATATGACCGTCACCGCGAGTCGCTCCACAACGAATACGATGCTATCCGTTGGGCAACAGCCTCAGGCAAGGTGGAGGGACGAGAGGAAAGATCAATAGAGATAGCCAAATCTATGAAATCTGATGGTATGCCCAATATTGTAATCGCCAAGTACACAGGCCTGCCCGAGGATGTGATAGAAGGATTGTAAAAAAAAATTGTAACTTTGCAGAAAGTATTTATCGGTTATGACAGACAATTTCAACATAGATCAGTTAGGCGAGCGATATGCGAATTTCTATACGGATTTCGCTTTCAAGAAATATTTTGGAACTGAGGCTAACAAGGATTTGCTCATCAGTTTCCTTAATGCCTTGTTGCAAGGGCAGGAGGATATTGTGGATATCAAATATCTTCCTACTGAGCATTTGAGTAGTGCCGTTGAGGATAGAAGGGCAATTTTCGATATTTATTGCGAGAATAAGAATGGCGACAAGTTCATAATCGCGACGCTCGGCTGGGGAGAACTTTGCTATTTCGGCAGTCTCGAAAAGTTTCAGGAAAACCTTCTCAGACAATTCTGCTGGGCGTACCAAGAGTTTGTTGAGGTTCTTTATGGCAAACAACCATTTCTCATACATATTGTCAAGTTCTTCAAGAGCCTTCTTGAAATTTGGCATCTCAAGGAATATGAAAGTCAACTTATCATAAAATACGGTCTTCTTTTTGGTATCCATAAGTTTGACTACAGTCTTTACATCAGTATTCTCGTCATCAAACTTAAAGTTTAGGATTCCAATGCAATAAACTCGCTTCAGTTCGTAATTCCAATCGCCTCGGGGTGCAAACTCCCTGATAGGAAACGAGGCATAATACAAGGCCCTGTCCTTGAAATAATCCTGCTCAGTTTTCTGCATCTCGATTATGAACTTGTCGCCATTCTTATTCTCGCAATAAATATCGAAAATTGCCCTCCTATCCTCAACGGCACTACTCAAATGCTCTGTAGGAAGATATTTGATATCCACAATATCCTCCTGCCCTGACAATAAGGCATTAAGGAAACTGATGAGCAAATCCTTGTTTGCCTCAGTCCCGAAATATTTCTTGAATGCGAAATCCGTATAGAAATTCGCATATCGCTCGCCTAACTGATCAAAGTTGAAATTGTCTGTCATAACCGAAAAATTATTTACCGCAAAGTTACAAAAAACTTTCCATATTTCCCAAATAAAAAGAAACGCAAATCTTAGAACTTTTGAGAGTACAATGGATTGCTCGTCAGCATCTTCTCATTGCGTTTCAATTGCGCATCGGCTTCTTGACGCGATAAGGGGTGCTGTCGCAATTTTGCTATAATTCCCATACAGCGTTCCGATTTCTTGCGGTGTGCCTCGTTCAAATATCGATCCTGCGATATCGACTGTGTATTTTTCGATTCCATAACTATATAGTTTTAATGCCTCCTGCAAAATTTCAATTTTTGGTGGCGTCAGATATCTTCAGCAAATTGGTTTACTTGATTTTTCCAAAACATCATATTCTTGTCCGAATATTCCAAAAAGTCGGAGAATACAGGTGCTTTGCCTTTAGATTTAATGAAATACGACATCCTGTTATCGCCTACACTGCAACCCATTGTGGAATTTTCGTCTTTCTCGAAAAATAGATTTACGCCACCTTCTTCCGAGGGTTCGATTTTCAGGATAGCCAAACCATTTGCATTCACCATATCGAGAAGCGCAATTGAACGGTCGATAGATTCCTGATTTATTTCAGGAGCGTCGTATCCGTCCCAACCCTTGCGCAACGATTTCAGCGAGGAGAGTTTTTTCCTATAGTCAATCGCTTTGTAACCCATAATATATTTATATTTACCGCAAAGTTGAAAAAACTTTTCAAATTTTCAAAATAAAATCTATAAGCGTATCATATAATACTGAAAATGTATTTATAATGCGTCAACATAAGAATTATGTTCTGCAATTTTCATATTATTGATTTCCAATTGCTTTTCTATACTCTCATTCAATGCAACTTGCTGTGCTGTGGTCAACATTCGATATGAAAGATAGGTTTTGAAAACTGTACAAAACACCAAATTACTATCAGGTTGTCCAAGAGTTGACTGATCGCCTTCCCAACCTGAATCCATCAGACAAATACCTTGTCTTCCGACCATTGCCCAGCCCGAATAATCACCATACTCTTTGTAATGGCGCAATATGTCTTCGTTGAGTTGTATTGGAAACATTTTGAAATTTTTATGGTTAATATCAAAATGCAGTGTGACCATCTCATAAAATGATTTGTCAAGGCTGATATTTTCTCGTTCCCTATAGCGTTGCCAGAAATGGGGCAAATATGTTGAAATGCCCATCACATTTGCCATATATTCTTTGTCCTTGGATTCTACTGGACTATAGTGGACAGTATATACCCATTTTTTGCCCATATTTTCCACTACGCAAAAACAGATTTTCTCTGGTTTATCAAAATTATTATGCGTAACATACCAACCAACAACATATTTGTTTTTTGTAGATTGGTGGACATACTCTTCCCAAAAGAAATTCTCTCGCTTGAATTCCTTTCTGAATTTCCTTATAGCCTTTTCCTTTAGGCTATCAAGTCTGATACCTACTTTATCGAAGTCGTTCAATATTTCGGAACAGATCTCAAAATTGGTCATCGTTGGTACTATCATAATTTATTTTATTATTCTTCTTCTTAGTCATCCTCAGGAAGTACAGGAGTGACATTTCGCAAATATCGACTCCAAATAAAACCATAAGGACAATGCTCTTTTTTTAAAGATTGTTTCCAAGGTTCGTTGGCACAAACATAATCGTCAAATACGTTCGCACAACAATTCTTACATACATTAATCAATCCACATCCAGTTTCTCCACAAATAAGAGTATTGTACAGCCTTTGATTAGCCTGCAAATAAAATTGTATTTGCCCATCATCATTATCAGCATCAAAGCAACGAGGTAAATAAATATCACTTGTTTCGATAATTTTGGTATCATAGGTAAAATTAATCATTGGTGTACCGATTTCGTCAATTATATCAAATAACATACCTTGCTTTCTTATGTTCCTGTTTCTTGCAATATCCAGCATAAAAAATGGTTTCTCTTTTCGAAGATAAATTGCGTAATTAAATACCGTCTCAAAATATCTAACATACACGTCAACATCATCCATTTTCCCGATTAGCCATTTTTTCAAGAAAGTGGCTTCTTGAATATAATTATCTGTATATGAAATATTGAAAGACTGTCCATCAAGAGAACTATTTGTATTATTACACCTGAAAGAATAAATTTCTTCGGGTGTTTTGGGTGTAAATTTTGCATCCTTAATATCCGACAAAACCATATACATAATCTTGCCTGGTTTAGAGAACTGCATCGAAAAATCACATAAAGCAACTAAATAAAGAAGAAAATCTTCCTTATCTGACAATTGAGGACAAAGATAATTTGCTAGTTTCTCTACAACATTATATGGATACAACAATTTGCCTACAACACTGTCGGGAAAACAGCATCGCTCCATAATATATGCCATACTTTCACTAATTTGATATTCTCCTAATTGAAAGTAATCTTCTACACAATCAAAATCGATTTCGGCTCTATAATCAATTGTGACATCTTCATAAAACAAGTTTTCGCCAATATTAACTTCTGGAGAAGACTCGGTTTTATTGATTGAAACATTTAGTATTTCGAAATCCTTAATTTCCTCCTCCTCTCCATCGTTACCCTCAAAATGACCATATCGTTCATCATAAAAAGTAAGACAAGGAATCTTTATTCTATTTTTACCTGAATTCCGAATTTTATCAATAGAGTCATATAACATCAAAAATGTATTTTTTAAATTATATACACCACTAAAAGAAGTTATATTCTGCAAATAGTGTACATACTCGTGAAAGAATGTTGAAAAACCATTATCAGTTAGGTTAGGAAATATTTCACCATCCCCTCCCAATGTTAAATTCTCCTTAGAATCCAAGCAAAGAGAAATTTCAAAAAAACTAGGATAATAAGCACCTGATGACATACTTGACATATTTAAAATTAACAATTAATATTATTATGACTCAACAACTTCCCTAAAACTCCAGCCTTGGCAATTTGGGAAATCATTTATCGCCTTGAAAAGTCAAACTTTGGTTGCTTTTCAATCCACTTTAAAAGAGGAATATCATAATCTTCTGCATAAGTTTCACAACATTCCAACCAATTTCCATAATACTTTTTACCCAACAGCAAATCGGGATTGTGCTCTTCAATCAATGCTAAAAGTTCTTTTGAAGGCTTGGTCAACATTCTTTCAATCATTGGAGCATAATGAACAATCCTATGAAAAACATTTGGTACAGGAAAGGCGAGTTTTCTATTGTTAACGTGCGTAATACTACCCCCGGCAGAGAAAACATCACGGATATTTGGCATAACAACCTGACAATATGAGCATAACCATAAAGTAGTTCGGTTGTATTTTGTCTGTGAGGATTTTGGATTTAATGTTTCAGGGAATAAAATCATACTTTTACACATCAGATCTTTCTTCTCCGAATCCTCCAAAGAATTCCACAATTTGATTGTAAAAGATTGAGGACGATCAACATCGTCAGAGGTAATCCACCAAGGCATTTCTTGTTTATTTTCCTTTTCGGCCTTTTCTTTATAATATTGTCTTGCCTTCTCAATGGTATTATCCGAAGTCCTGAAATCATCATAATCAATACCCATCTTATCAAAAATAGTTTCACCTTCTTCAAGAGTCATATTGATAAGATAACGAGGCGAATGTGTTACGGCAATATCATACAAAACGTCTTGATAAGGACGGCACATAAATTCAGGAACTTTTCCGCCTAATTTACCAAAAAGCATAAAGATATCATCCACATTTTCAACTCTTGTACTTTCCAAAATACTACTTCCAGTAGAAGTCCAATGGTTTGATTTTGTGGATTTAACCTCAATGCCATAATATTTTTCGGCAATAATATCAGGAAAATTATGGCCTGATACTAAAACAATTTCGTTTGGCCTAAATGGAGTGTTAACACAAGCACGTTTAAGAATATCAGTAGAGTGATATTCAAGTTCATCCGCTTTCATCTTTTTATAAAATGACGGATTCTTTTTTGCATCTGCATTCAATATATTCTGAGTTTTAGTCATCAATTTTTCAAACTCAGAATACGCTCTTGAATAATTGTTTTTTCTAATTGTTATTATACTTTTTGTATTGTTCTCCATAGCATTTACTATTTAAAATATAATGGCCACAATTCTTGAATTCTTCTTGCAATATTATAAGCGAGTACAGGCGGTACTGCATTGCCAATAACCTTATAAGCACCAGAAGCACTTACTCCCTTGCCCTTTGATGATGAAAAAACAAAATCATAATCAGGAGGAAAAGTTTGTATTAAAGCACACTCCCTTGGTGTAAGCCTGCGCTCTTTTAATCCTTTATTGATTTCTTCCAAATTCTTTCCTCCGTGTTCAATAGACAATCTTCTAAACTCAATATTTCCGTGGTGCTCAGACCTAATCGTAGGCCCTAAACCATTAATATTAATCTCCGATTGCCCCTGACCTGAAGTCATAAATTTTGCCTTTGAAAAAGTTTGTTGAGAAGGATCTTTAGAAAACTCAGGTTCTTCCAACTCTTCAAAAATATCTTTACAAATCACAGGATTTGCAAGTGTATCATTTTGAGCACTAAAATTATGTGTTGGGTTAGGATAAGGATAATATTCCATTGGAATAACATCTTGCTCCAATGCTTTCAAGGCTTCAGGTTTTAATGCTGAACGCTTAATTCCAATAAAAATAACACGTTCTCTTGTTTCAGGAACTCCATAATTACCAGCGTGTAAAACCTGTGGATCAAGGACAATATAATCATTGCCGTTTGCTGTTGAGAAATCGTGTTGAATAATTTTCTTAACATCACCCAAACTAACTAATCCTTTAACATTTTCAGCAATAAAAATCTTGGGTTGTACAGAACTAACAACCTCCTTCATCCACATATAAAGTTTGCCACGAGACTCTTCTGTTGGTTCAGAAATTTTTTCTCCATTATGAGAAACTTGCGAATTAAATCCGTTTCTCTTTCCTGCAACACTAAAATCCTGACAAGGGAAACCGCCTGTTACAACATCAATATTTTTAGGGAATACATCACCAGTTTCCTTGTTCATTTTTACCAAATCAACAATACTTTCAGGATGATAAATTTCGGGATTTGTTCCAAAATTTTTCATATAGTTAATCCACGCATTGCGAGCCTCAGGTAAAATATCATTGGCAAAAACTGTCTTAAATTGATTCTTTTTCAATTTAACCCAATTGAAATTAACAGTTTTGTCAACCCACTCTTGATTTGTTACAGATTTCTTGTGACATATAAAACCGCCCTCAAAACCTAAATCCATTCCTCCGCACCCAGAGAAAAGGGACAATACACGTAAAGAACCGTCCTCTATAACTTCGTTATTAGCGAAATTAAATCTGAATTGTGGTTCTTCCGCAACGGTTAAATTATTGATATCTTGGTCTTTGAATTCTGTATTATTCATTTTTAAGTATAATATTATTGACGCAAATTTAATATGTTTTTTTTTATAATCCAAATTTGAGAAATTTAATTTTGCCTTGACACAATATTCTAATCGCCGCAGGCGAAAATTACCAAAGCATCAGACCCGCAAAAAAAATCCTCCAAAATCTTTTTCCAACTCAAAAATAATATCTAAATTTGCAAAATTGTGTACGTGTAAGTGTGCGCAAGGCTATTTTGATATTAATAAAACTCTATACAAATAAATGAAAGTTTCATACAGTTGGTTGAAAAACTACCTTAATTGCGACCTTGACCCTGAGGCTGTGGCTAAGATTTTGACAAGCACAGGTCTCGAGGTGGAGGGCGCCGAGACTTCCGAGTCCATTAAGGGCGGACTCAAGGGTCTCGTTGTGGGCGAGGTGAAAACCTGCGTGCCACATCCCGACAGTGATCATATGCACGTAACTACTGTGGACGTGGGTGGCGACGCCTTATTAAATGTAGTGTGCGGTGCTCCTAACGTGGCCGCAGGTCAGAAAGTAATCGTAGCCACCATTGGCACAGTGCTTTACGACGGCGACAAGAGTTTCACAATCAAGAAATCGAAACTCCGCGGTGTTCCCTCGGAGGGTATGATTTGCGCCGAGGACGAGATTGGCGTGGGCACTTCTCACGACGGTATCATCGTTCTGCCTGCCGACACCAAGGTGGGTACTCCGGCATCTGAGATCTTCAAGGTAGAATCCGACACCGTTTTCGAGATCGGAATCACTCCAAACCGTATCGACGGCGCCAACCATATCGGCTGTGCAAGAGATATTTACGCTTACCTCAAAAACAACGGCTCGGTTCCAGGAATCAAACTTCAGTTGCCTGATACCAGCAATTTCAAGGTGGACAACACCAACCGCACAATCCCCGTGGAGGTGGTTGCCAAGGACCGTTGCACACGCTATTCAGGCATCACTATCAGCAACATAACTGTAAAGGAATCACCAGATTGGCTGAAACGCAACGTGGAGGCTATCGGCATCCGCTCTATTAATAATGTGGTGGACGTCACCAACTTCATACTTTTTGAGTACGGACAGCCACTCCACTCGTTCGACGCCGACAAGATTAAGGGAAATAAGGTGATTATCAAGACCTTAGACGAGGGCACAGAGTTCGTAACCCTCGACGAGCAGACAAGAAAACTCTCATCTGAGGACCTTATGATCTGCAACGCCGAGGAGCCAATGTGTCTCGCAGGCGTGTTCGGAGGCCTCGAGTCAGGCATATCAGCCAACACCAAGAATGTATTCTTGGAGAGCGCTTGCTTCAATCCTGTAAGTATCAGAAAATCAGCAAAGAGACATAATCTCCATACCGACGCCGCATTCCATTTTGAGCGTGGTTGCGATCCTTCGATGACCGTTGAGGTGCTCAAGCGCGCCGCAATGCTTATCAAGGAGGTGGCAGGCGGTGAGATTTCGTCGGAAATCATTGATATTTACCCAACTCCAGTAGAGAAAAAGGAGATAGTGCTCGATTACGCATACCTCAACAGAATTGTTGGTAAAGTAATTGCACCTGAGCAGGTTAAGAGCATTTTGGAATCTTTGGATTTCGAGATAGTCTCAGAGTCAGCTGACTCTATAACTGTAAAAGCTCCTACATATCGTGTGGACGTAACAGCCAACTGCGACGTGGCCGAGGAAATCCTCCGCATTTACGGCTACGACAATGTTGAGATCCCAACCGAGGTTCACTCTGTGCTCTCATACATCAGCAAACCTAATAAGGAAAAGATTGTTGACAAAATCAGCAATTACCTCAGCGACAACGGATACTGCGAGGCTATGTGCAACTCGCTGACACAGAGCGCTTATTACGAGGGTCTTGAGTCATACAAGGCCGAGAATCTCGCAATGGTGATGAACCCACTATCGGCTCAGATGAACGCAATGCGTCAGACCTTGCTCTTCGGTGCCTTGGAGTCGGTGGCTTTCAACATCAACCAGAAAAACGACTCTATAAAATTGTATGAGTTCGGAAACGTTTGGACCAAGGGCCTTAGGAAGTCCGACAACAAGGGCAACCTCGCCAACTACGCCGACGAGAACCATTTGATGATAGTTCAGAGCGGTAAGAATCAGACTGCCAATTGGATGACTATGGACGTCAACACTAATTTCTTCTTCCTGAAGACATACGTGAACAACGTTCTCGAGCGCCTCGGCTACAATGTGGAGTCTATCCAAAAGGCTGAGACTCAGAAGAATGACATCTTCGCATACGGAATGGCCTACAATATGGGTCGCGACAATATCGTGGAGTTCGGCTCTATCAGCAGAAAACTCCTCAAGAAGTTCGACATCAGCCAGGACGTATTCTACGCAGAGTTCAATTGGAACAACGTGCTCCGCTTTATTCCTAAGGAGATTAAGTACAAGGCTATCAGCAAGTTCCCTGAGGTGAAACGTGACTTCGCACTCCTCCTCGACAAGAAGGTGAAGTTCGACGAGATAAAGCGCATCGCCCAGAAGACCGAGAAGCAGTACCTGAAGGAAGTAAGCCTCTTCGACATCTATGTAAACGACGAGAAACTCGGCGCCGACAAGAAGTCGTACGCAGTATCGTTCACATTCCAGAATCCCGAGAAGACCTTCACCGACAAGGAGATCGACAAGATTATGGAATCGTTCCGCACCCAGTTCGAGAAGCAACTCGGCGCAAGCATCAGATAGTTTATTCAATTACGAAATCCGAATTACGAATTACGAATGGCTCTCATTGTAAAAGCAGTCGTAATTCGTAAATAAATGGAGTTTCGAAAGTTGTTTTTTAAGAACGCAGATTATTATGATTTAGCAGATTTACACAGATTTTAAAGATATAAATGGATTTGAACCTAACGGTTCGCAGATTTCTCATCTTGAAAATCAGTGGCCCGAAGGGCATATCCATTAAAATCTTAAACTACCAATCCGCGTTAATCAGCGTAATCAATCTATTAAAATCTGCGTTCTAATAAAAATAATTAGTAGAGAATTCGGATTTCGTAATTCGTAATTCGTAATTAAATTAAACAAACAATCATAATAAATGAATAAAATAGTAAAGAAGGTAGCCTTTTCTGAGAATGTATTTCAGTTTGAGGTAGAGGCACCCGAGATCGCCAAGACCCGCAAGGCAGGCAATTTCGTAATCATCAGATTGGACGAGAAGGGCGAGCGCGTTCCTCTCACAATCTCTGACGCCAACATCGAGAAAGGCACAATCACATTGGTGGTTCAGCGCATCGGCGTTACCACTTGGAAACTCTCTCAAATGAACGAGGGCGACTACATCCACGACGTTGTAGGTCCACTCGGACACCCAACCCACATCTACAATGCAGGTACAGTATTGGCTTGCGGTGGTGGCGTAGGCGTTGCTCCATTGCTCCCAATCGTTAAGGCTATGAAGGAGGCAGGCAACAAGGTTGTCTCTATCCTCGCCGCCAGAACCAAGGACCTCATTATCCTTGAGGACGAGATCCGCAAGTATTCCGACGAGGTTATCATTATGACCGACGACGGCTCTTACGGCAAGCAGGGCGTGGTAACAGTTGGTATGGAGGAGGTTATCGCCCGCGAGAAGGTTGACCTCTGCGTAGCAATCGGCCCAGCCATAATGATGAAATTCTGTGCCCTGACCACTCAGAAGCACGAGATCCCAACCGTAGTATCATTGAACACCGTAATGGTGGACGGTACAGGTATGTGCGGAGCCTGCCGTGTAAAGGTTGACGGCAAGACACGTTTCGTATGCGTTGACGGTCCTGAGTTCGACGCTCACAAGGTTGACTTCAACGAAATGCTCCAGCGTATGGGCGGTTACAAAGACCAGGAGAAAGAAGCCTTCGAGGCTTACAAGCAGACATTGTAATTTATACATAGAGGAGAGTTTAGAGATTAGAGAGGAGAGTACTCTTTAATCGTTTCATCAATAATCGTTTCTCTAAACTCTAATCTCTAAACTATAATCTTTTAAGAAAAAAGCAAAATGACAGATTATAAAGCAGAGCGCGCAGAGCAGTGGCGCGACGACCTTCGCAAGACTATCCCTGCCAAGGAGCGTACCGCAATGGAGCGCGTAGAAATGCCAATGCAGGACGCTATGGAGCGTCGCAGCAACAACCTCGAGGTAAACCTCGGCCTTACCGAGGAAATGGCTTGGAACGAGTCTAAGCGTTGTCTCGACTGTGTGAATCCTACCTGTGTACAGGGCTGTCCTGTAAACGTTAATATACCTAAGTTCATCAAGAAAATCGAGGCCAAGGACTTCCTCGGCGCCGCAGCCGTTATCAAGGAGACATCAACACTTCCAGCAGTTTGCGGTCGTGTATGTCCACAGGAAAAGCAGTGCGAGAGCCAGTGTTTCTACACCCAGAAACTCAAGAAGAAAGCCGTTGCAATCGGTTACTTGGAGCGTTTCGCTGCCGACTACGAGCGCGAGAGCGGCAAAATGGCCGTTCCTGCCTGCAAGCCTAACAATGGCGTAAAGGTAGCCGCAATCGGTTCAGGTCCTGCCTCATTGGCTTGGGCGGCTGATATGGCCCGCGAGGGTTACGACGTTACCGTTTACGAGGCTCTCCACGAGATTGGTGGCGTGCTCAAGTACGGTATTCCTGAGTTCCGTCTTCCAAAGAAGATTGTTGACGCTGAGATCGAGAACCTCGGCAAAATGGGCGTTAAGTTCGTGGCCAACACTATCATCGGCCGTACAATCTCTCTCGAGACACTCAGAGAGCGCGGTTTCAAGGCATTCTTCATCGCCGCAGGTGCAGGTCTTCCACGCTTTATGAACATCCCAGGAGAGAACTCTAACGGTATCTTCTCTTCCAACGAGTACCTTACACGTGTCAACCTTATGCACGCCAACGATCCTGAGTACGATACTCCAGTGCTCAAGGGCAAGAACATCATCGTGGTAGGTGGTGGCAACACCGCTATGGACTCTGTACGTACAGCCAAGCGTCTTGGCGCCGAGCGTGCAATGATCGTTTACCGCCGTGGCGAGGACGAAATGCCAGCACGTCTCGAGGAGGTTCATCACGCTAAGCAGGAGGGTGTTGAGTTTATGACTCTCAACAATCCTGTAGAGTACATCGCCGACGAGAAGGGTCGCGTAAAGCAGGCCAAGATCCAGAAAATGGAACTCGGCGAGGCTGACGCATCAGGCCGTAGAAGTCCAGTTGCCGTAGAGGGAAGCGAGTATCTCGTTGACTGCGAGGGTGTTGTAGTGGCAGTAGGTGTATCACCAAACCCAATCATCACATCAGCAGTAGAGGGCCTCGACGTAGATCCAAAGCGTCGCACAATCATCGTAAATCCCGAGACCAACCAGAGCAACATCAAGGACATCTTCGCAGGTGGCGACATCGTTCGCGGAGGAGCCACAGTAATCCTCGCAATGGGTGACGGCCGCAAGGCAGCCGCCGGTGCTATCGAGTATCTTAAGAGCATTGGTTGCTAAAGATTGAGGAAACATTTTTGACTATATAAAATTGGCGTATAGGTCAAAATGCAGGATGAATTTCAGTGATTGTATCTCTATGGGTCAAATTGCAGGATGGAATTAAATTAAGATTCTTTCCAGTAACGGAAATCCTTCGTATCTTTGTCCTGCAATCTGAAGCATAGCGAA
>JAZQPB010000255.1:0-6424 GCA_045628165.1 Bacteroidales bacterium
CCTGCTCCAGGTAGATGTTCTCGAGGCCCACGGTGCTCTTAAGCACTCTCGATGCGGCCTGGTCCATCGATTCGTCGGGCATTACGAAACCGCCCATCAGCGACCATGCGCCGTAGCTGGGCTCCACCAGGCGCGGGCACAGCAGCACCTTGAGCTCGCCGTCCTCGTAGCCGAAGATCACACAGTCTACCGATACAAGGTATTTGGGTGCGTTGGTATATGATTCCATTTATTGATTGTCTGATGTGTTTGTATTATTAAATTGCAAAAGTACAATTATTTTTCGTATTTCCTATATTTTTTTTATTCATTTTTTTTTCAGCTGATAGCGGTTTTTTTGCGAACTTTTATTACATTTGCATTTCAGAATTTATCAACTAATACATTTTTACTGTATGGAAAATAAGAGTCTGATTTCTATAACCGACTTCTCCACCGACGAGATTCTCAGAATCCTGGAGATTGCGGCTGAATTCGAGAAGCATCCCGAGCCTCATCTGCTTGACGGCAAGATTGTTTCCACCCTGTTTTTTGAGCCCAGCACACGCACCCGCCTCAGTTTCGAGAGCGCCGTAAACCGCATGGGCGGCCGCATTATCGGTTTCTCCGATCCCAATATCTCCAGCGTATCCAAGGGCGAGACCCTCAAGGACACCATTAGGATAGTATCCAACTACTGCGACCTCATCGTAATGCGTCATCCGCTGGAGGGCAGCAGCCGGTATGCCAGCGAGGTGGCCACTGTGCCCGTGGTGAATGCCGGCGACGGCGCCAATCAGCATCCTACTCAGACGCTCCTCGATATGTACTCCATCAAGAAGACCCAGGGCCGTCTGGAAAATATCAACATATTCATGGTGGGCGATCTCAAGTACGGACGCACAGTGCACTCCCTGCTGCAGGCCATGGCGCCATTCAACCCCACATTCCATTTTGTATCGCATCAGAAGCTCCGAATGCCCGACGAGTACAAGCAGTTCCTCGATCAGAACGGTGTAAAGTACTATGAGCACGAGCAGTTCAGCGACCTGATACCCGAGGCTGATATCATATATATGACCCGTGTGCAGAGAGAGCGTTTCAGCGACCTGCTGGAATACGAGAAAACCAAGGACCTCTATGTGCTCCGCAACTCAATGCTGCAGAACGCAAAGCCATCCATGAAGATTCTGCACCCGTTGCCGCGCATCACCGAGATCAGCCAGGATGTGGACACCAATCCGCACGCTTACTATTTCGAGCAGGCCCTCAATGGAGTGTATGCCCGTCAGGCCGTAATAGCATACGTGCTCGGTCTCAAGAAGTAATTGTCTTACTCACCTCTAAAAACGGAATAAAATGAGCAGCAAGAAGGAATTGAACGTGAGTGCCATAAAGGACGGCACCGTTATCGACCATATACCAGCCAAGGACCTCTTTAAGGTTGTCAAGATTCTCGGTCTTGAGAATATTCCAAACCAGATAACATTCGGCACCAATCTCGACAGCAAGAAACTCGGCAAGAAAGCCATCATCAAGGTGGCCGACAAGTTTTTTGAGGGCAGCGAGATCAACAAGATTGCCCTGATAGCCCCGATGGCAAACCTCAATATCATAAACAACTACGAGGTAACAGAGAAGAAGCCAGTGGAGCTCCCAAAGAAACTTACCGGCCTGTGCAAGTGCATCAATCCCAAGTGCATAACCAACTCGGAGCCTATGCCTACCAAGTTTGATGTATTGCCCGGCGAGACAGTATCGCTCAGATGCTGCTACTGCGGCAAGATTACCGATCACGACCACATTAATATTGGATAAAACTTACAAAAACGGCGGAAAATGTCCTGAGCATTTTCCGCCGTTTTTTGTTAACAGATGCAAAAAGTATTTCACTGAATTAAACTTTTGGATTTATGTTTAGTCAATTCAATGTTTTCAATAACTTATTAAAAATATTTTTCAGTATAAACGTATTCCAAAATTATGAAAAACTTTTTCATTTTCATGCTTCTGATCTTCGGCCTTGGTATTCAGCAGGCCATGGCTCAGGAGGAGCAAGCTCAGGAAGCCCAGCAGAAACTCACCGTATCGGGCGAGGTAATCGACTTCCTCACTCAGCGTCCTGTCGATACTCTCTTTGTGGAGATTATAGAGAACGGCAGGTCCATCGACACAGCCCGCATTCAGAAATGGGGCTGGGGACAGCGTCAGAACATACGCTTCACATTCGATATCACACGTCCGGGAAACTATCAGCTGAGAATGGTATCTCCGGGTTTCAAGACCAAGTACGTGCCCCTCAACATAGAGAAGATGCACAAGAACGAGAAATTCCGCACTCTGGAGGTTACATACATGCAGAAGGAGAAGCTGATGGACGAGGTGGAGCTCGACGAGATAGCTGTAACAGCCACTCGCCTGAAATTCTACACCAACGGCGATACTCTGGTTTACGATGCTACAGCATTTCAGCTGGCTGACGGATCCATGCTCGACGCACTCATCAAGAAACTTCCCGGTGTGGAGCTCAAGGACGGCGGCGAGATTTATGTAAACGGCAAGAAAGTATCGGAGCTTCAGCTCAATGGCCGTGAGCTCCTGGATAGCGACAAGGAACTCTTCCTCGAGAACCTTCCGGCATACATGATCAAGAATATCGGCGTGCACGAGCAGACTCCGCGCGAGTATGTGGGCACTCCAATGGAAGGCCAGGTGGAGAAGGAGACCGTAATGAACGTGAAGATGAAGCGTGAGTACGCCAAGGGCTGGATTTTCAATCTGGAAGGCGGTGTGGGCGCCGGAATGTACGATGTGGAAGAGTTTAGCCCCGACAAGTTTCTCGCAAGACTTTTTGCATCGAGATTCTCCGACAAGAGCCGTCTCACCGTTTTCGCCAACCTCAACAACCTGAACGACTACCGCGATCCGGGCGAGCAGGGCAGCTGGACTCCGCTCTCGCAGTCCACAGGTCTCATGGAGACCTACAAGCTCGGTGTAACGGGCAACAAGTATTCGGAGGGCGACATCAAGAGATACAACGGCAGCGGAAGCGTCACATACAACGAGAGCACCAACAACACCTGGGGAAACAGCACTCAGGAAATCTACGACGACCGCAACCGCACCACCACAAGCACTTTTGGCCGGAATTACAATCTGCGCAACTCTTACGATACAAGAATTCAGACTCAGCACAGATTCAACTACAACCAGCGCACCAAGCCTGTGCTCAATACATTCAAGAATGTATTTGCCGACGCCAATATTAACGCAAGCTATCACCAGTACGACAACAACTCGCTTAACGCATCCACCAACCTCGACAAGGATGTACGCGACGGACTGGGCAAGGACTGGCTCGACAGCCTTACAAGTCCTACAGCCGGCAACCTCCTTACAATGTACGGTATCAACCGCACCATCAACAGATCGGAGGGCGAGGGCCACGAGTGGTCGGCACGCGCCAATGTGCGCGCCAACGCATCTCCGCAGTACAACGACAAGCTGATGTTCGGCGTAAACGCCAGCTACGATTTCAGCGACAACAGCACTCCGAGCTACGAGCGCCGTCTTACCGAGATGTTCCAAATCCAGAGCCAGACCCGCAGCGAGGCTCGCTACAACGACAATTTCTCGAACTCCAACAAGGCAACTCTCGGAGCCAACCTCAACTATTTTGTAGACGACGAGATGAGGCACACCCTCTCGGCCAATTACAATTATAATTACAACAACACAGAGACCAACCAGTCGCTCTATATCCTTGATATGCTCGACAAATGGAACAGCGGAGAGCGCGACCTCGACATCCTGCCATCCATGAAGGAGTACGAGTTTACTCAGGATATCACCAACAGCTCATACACACACAACAGGGTGAACACCAGCACTCCCGAGATTGGCTACGGCTACCGTCTGAGGGCCGATCAGGGCGGATTCACCAATTTCAGCATCAGGCTCTCTATGCCCACCAAGTCGGAGAACATCGACTACCGCAAGGGCGGAGTTGATACAGTGCTCAGCCGCACCACCACATTCGCCGAGCCGAGCATCAACTTCATGAAAAACAACTGGCAGAAGGGTTTTCAGCTGAACCTCTCATACAATATCGGATTCGGCGCGCCCAACCTTACCCAGATGGTGGACCTCGTGGATACACGCGACCCGCTCAACATCACCCACGGTAATCCCAACCTCCAGAACTCGATGTCGCACAGGATAAACGCGCGCTACCGCGACAAGTTTGCCGACAGATACCAGATCAACTCATCTGTATCGTTTCAGGCTACCAACAACGAGGTGGCGATGGGCTACGTATACGATCCATCCACCGGTATCAGGGTGCGCACTCCTCAGAATGTGGACGGCAACTGGAGATTCAACTCATCCATCGGCGCCGCAATACCTATCGACAAGGACCAGCGCAACGTGCTGAACGCCAACGCAAGCTACGGATTCACCAACAGCGTGGACCTCTCGAGCTCATCTACGGGAGCCACCGAGCCGGTACGTTCGGTAGTGGGATCGCACAACACTCAGGGCAGTCTCCGATTCGACTGCAAGCCCACCAGCGCATTCCAGTTTGGCCTCAATACATCGGTGAGCAACACCAAGACCGCATCCGAGCGTGTGGGATTCAACGCCCAGAACGTATGGAACGTAAACTACGGTGCATCGCTGCAGGCCGAGCTCTTCGGCGGACTGCAGATCTCCACCGACCTTACAATGTACTCGCGCAGGGGTATGTCGGGTGCGGAGATGAACACCGACGAGCTGGTATGGAACGCCCGTGTAAGCAAGACCATCATGAAGGGCAAGCTCACCATGATGCTTGATGCCTTCGACCTCCTCCACAAGCTCAGCAACATCCGCTACAGCGTTAATGCTCAGGGACATACCGAGACCTACAGCAATGTGATTCCATCATACGCGCTCTTCCATGTGGTATGGCGGTTCACCAAAAACAAGGGCGACAAGGGCAAGGGACAGGCACAGCAGGATATGCCGGATTCAGGCCGTGGCAATGGCGGTTTTGGCGGTCAGCGCCCTGCTGGAGGCGGATTCGGCGGCGGCCAGCGTCCTGCCGGAGGTATGCCTCCTATGATGAGATAGGTTAGTGAATAGATATTTATATAGGCGTATCATTGCCGGAGTGCCGGCGGTGGTACGCTTCGGTTTTTTATTGCCATTAGCTGCCATGGTGCAGCTGATAGCAAAAAAAATTATAAATAATGTTGATTAATAGAAATATTGTATTTATATTTGCAAAGTGAAACACGTGTAATATATGGAAAATAAAACGTACATCAATCCGGAAAAACCTGTATATATATCCTATTCATGGGAAAATAATGACAATAGGGACATAGAAGACCCGGTGAGGGATCTCTGTGCCCTGATGGATGAGAACAATATTTATTACAAGATAGATAAGGGCGAAAACGACCAGTGCCTTATCGAGTATTTCGACAGCATACCTTCGTCGGAGGAGGTGCTGGGCAACGGCGAGGTTGTGATTATGGTACTCAGCCGCAAGTATCTCGTATCGCTCAACTGCCTCTACGAGATGCACTGCCTATTCTCAAGAAAAGATTTCAAGCACCACATAGTACCCGTAATCCTGCACGACGCGCCGGATCTCGACCAGCTGAATATTTCCAAGGAGCTTACATACGAGCGCTATCAGCAGCTCAGCAAGGTGTATTATGCCGGCAAGAGTGTAATGCCGATAGAGGAGAAGCTGATAAAGAACAAGGGTTATCAGGGTGATTTTCAGACTCTTGCGCGCTATCTCAACGAGATAAAATTTGCCCGCATGGCCGAGGATATGGCTCTCCCGGCCAAGATGTTGTACTACAGCACCATCATCAACAAGGTGAAGTCGCTGCTGGCCGGTAAGCCCGCCCAGGAGCAGCCCAAGATACGTCCCGCCGAGTTTGTGGCCGCTAAGCTGCCCGAGGAGACCGCGCAGACTCCAGGGCCTGCACCATCAGCCGCACCCGAGCCCCCGGCTCCGCCCAAGCCGCCTGTGCCTCAGCCGCAGGGCATGGCAGCTAATGGCTATCCCAATAATTACCAGGCATACAACGCTGTACCCGGATATAATCCGGCCATGGGCGCGCCCATCATCATTCAGAATGTGAGCGAGAAGCCCACGCTGCTGAAGCGTGTTTTCCGCGCCGGATGCCTGATCTGGGGCATCATCCTCAGCATCATATTTTTCATTGTGCTTTTGGGTGTAATGGGCGACGATGAAGACACCAGCTCTTCCGCCACTTCCAACAGCGAGCTCTACAACAAGTACAGGTACAGCAACGAGGACGGCGCCGATTACGACGACCGTTATGATTCGGATTATGAGCCTGATGGCGAGGATTATGAGATGGATTTTGAGTTTTGATCTCGATGCATAGATTTCCCCCTCACCGGCGGTGCCGGTGGGGGG